>JAFTRT010000048.1 GCA_017462145.1 Clostridia bacterium | reverse complement strand
TCTCGGAGATCGATACTCATTGTGGGCAACAGATTTGTGGGAACCTCTCAAGTTGGAAGCGTTTTGCAGGAAATGGTCCAGCGGAACGGACGGGATCTCCAAGTGGAAGCCGTATCCAGAGGAATGGCATCGGTTGCCACCTACGGAGAGGACAGTACCATGCTCACCCGTATCCGAAACGGCGGCTACGGTGCCGTATTTCTGTGCGGCTTTTACTCTGCCTCTTCCGTAGAGGCACTTGCTCCCATTGCAGAGGCCTGCCGCACGTCAGGCACCCGACTTGTGATCTTCCCTGCGCACAACGAGCACGCTGACTCTGCCGCCGAGGCAAGCATCCGCTATTCCTTACCGCTTCTCAATTGGAAGGGCGATTTGGATGCACTCATCGCCAACGGCGTGGACCGTTGGGATCTTTGCATCAATGATTATTACAGCCACAGCACTCCTTTGGCAGGATATGTGGGCGCACACATGATCTACCGTGCCGTATTCGGTGCCATCCCTTCCACTTCCCCAACCAATACCGTCTCCCAAGGGCAGATCGCTCTGTTGGGTGACTATTCCCTCAGGGGATCGGTTCCCGTTCTGACGGAGGAACAGATCGTCTCCTGAGCATTGCGGAGAAACTTTATGAACGAGACCATTCAGCAGCTATACGACCGAAAATCGGTTCGGGTCTTTACCGACCGCCCCATTGCAAAGGCGGAAAAGGAGGCCATTCTCCGTGGGGCAGCAGAAGCCCCCACGGCAGGCAACCAACAGCTTTACACCATTTTGGATATTACCGACGAAAGCTTGAAGCAGACCTTGGCCGAGACCTGCGATCATCAGCCCTTTATTGCCTCGGCTCCCATGGTGTTGATCTTTTGTGCCGATTGTCAAAAGTGGTACGATGCCTTTTTAGACGGCGGCTGTCAACCGAGAAAGCCGGGGGCGGGAGATCTGCTTTTGGCCATGAGCGATGCGGTGATTGCCGCACAGAACGCCGTGGTTGCGGCACAAAGTCTGGGAATTGGGTCTTGCTATATCGGTGATATTTTGGAGCTTTGCGAAACCCACCGAGCCCTGTTGCACCTGCCCCCTTACGTGGTTCCTGCGGCCATGCTGGTCTTTGGCTATCCTACCGAAGGACAGCTGCGACGGCCCAAGCCCCGTCGAGTAGCCATGGAGCACGTGGTGCACGAAAACGGATATCGGCACATGGAGGGGGAGGAGCTTCGCACCATGCTGTGTGATCGCTTCACCGCAGAAGCATATCAAGAACGCCTGCAAGCCTTTTGCAATCGAAAATACAATTCGGACTTCTCCGTGGAAATGTCTCGCTCGGCAGAGGTCTATCTACAATCTTTTTTGGAGGAACCCAATCATGAATGAAATGAAGCGCATCCTGTTGGGCCGTCAAATTCCCCCTCTCACCCCTCTGACCGAGGAAACCGTGCAAGCCAAGCAGGCAGAGTGGAAGGAATTGCTTCTGCAAGGAGAATACGGTACCCCCCTCCCTCCGCCCGAGTCCTGCACCTTTGAGATCCTCCCCGTTTCCCGGGCGGATACCCGCTTTGCGGCCGGCCTTGCCACGGTGAGCACCGTTGTTGCCAAGGGCACGCTGAACGGACGAGACTTCTCCTTCCCCTTCCAAGCCATTCTCCCCAATGCCCCCGGCACCTATCCCTTCGTTATCCACAACGACTTCAATCCCGGCGTTCCCACCAAGTACAACCCTACCGAGGAGCTGTTGCAGCGGGGCATCGCCATCTTCCACGTCTTCTATCAGGACGTGACCTCCGATGACGGTGACTTTACCAACGGTTTGGCAGGCACCTTTTACGGAGGCAAAGAACGAGCGGCACACGACCCCGGCAAGATCGCCATGTGGGCTTGGGCCAATATGCGAATCATGGATTATGCCGAGACACTGTCCTGTCTGGACATGGGTCGTGCCGCTGTCTGCGGCCACTCCCGATTGGGCAAGACCGCCCTTTTAACGGGTATGCTGGACGAACGTTTTTCCTACGTATTTGCCAACGACTCGGGGTGCAGCGGCGATGCCTTGGCAAGAGGCAATACCGGAGAACGCATTGCCGATATCGTCAAACGCTTCCCCTATTGGTTCTGTCCTGCGTACGCTCAATATAAGGAGCAGGGGTATCCCGATGCCTTTGACCAACATATGCTGATCGCCGCCATTGCCCCCCGTCGGGTTCTGATCGGTGCGGCCGAGCAAGATGCCTGGGCCGATCCCCTGTCTCAATACCTGTCCTGCGTGGCCGCTTCCCCCGCTTGGGAGGCCTACGGACAGCCGGGCTTCCTTGCCCTTGACCGTCCTCCCGTTGCGGGAGATTCCTTTGCGGAGGGTGGCATTTGCTATCACCTGCGAACAGGCCTCCACTATTTGAGCCGAGTGGATTGGAATCGTTATTTGGATGTTTTGCTAAGAGAATGATTTGAGTTTTAAGTTTTTTTGAGGGGCTTTTCTTGAAAGAAAAGCCCCTCAAACTCCCAAAAGAACTTCACACAAAAAGATTTATGCTTTTGATCCATTGTATAGCAAAACCGCTTTGCTTTCTTCTGAGGGAGAAACCCGTCGGACACTGCACAAGCCCATCGAAGATGGGCTGTGCTATACCGTCGGGTTTCTTTTTTATTGGGAAACAACGCAAAAATTTGTTTGTGCAATTTTCTATTGAGAATTTTATTTTTCCCGTCAACGTGTCATCCTGAACGAGCCGCTTGCGGCGAGTCGAAGTTTTGTTGAGGGAGCGAAGCGAGCCGATACAAAACCGAGGAACACATCGTGTTCCGAT
>JAFTRT010000047.1 GCA_017462145.1 Clostridia bacterium | reverse complement strand
TAACATCCTGCACAGTGAAGATTGCATCTGCTTGTAATGCTTGCAATTAAAAAAGCAGGTATGTTAATGCCCTTTTTTTCGTATTGTTTTCTAATTTTCGATGCTTTGCGACTATATTTTATGAATTTAGCTAAAAACAAGGTTTCTTTTGGATTTTTAAATGTAGCAGAAATTGCATTTTTAATAATATTTTCAGCACCATTTGCCAAATATTCCTGCAGATTAAAATTTTCCGCCACATTAACACCAAATTTATTCAAATTTATCCAATAGACTTTCCTTAATATAACAATTTGCTTCTTTCATCCGATTGCCTTACCTTCTTTTGTAAAGAGTGGAAGCTTTTCCAGATAGATCAGGTCGGGGCGTTCCTGTGCGTCGCCCTCGGCCAAAATGGTCATCTTGCCGCAGACGGTGCCGCCTGCTTGCTCGACCAGCTGCTCCAGAGCGGAGAGGGATTCTCCCGTGGAGATCACGTCGTCCACGATGAGGATGCGCTTGCCCTTCATTTTTTCCGCATCGGCAACGTCCAAATAGAGCTTTTGCTCCTTGGCGGTGGTGATGGAGCGCACCGAGGCCTCAAAGACACCCGTCATATACAGCTTGGGGGCTTTGCGAGCCAAAAAGTAGGGCTGATTGTCTGCCAAACGAGCCATTTCGTGAACCAACGGGATTCCCTTGGCCTCGGCAGAGATGAGATAATCGTAGTCGGGGGCACGGTTCAAAAGCTCTTTGGCGCAGGCGGTGGTCAGCTCCGGGTCGCCAAAGATGACGAACGCTCCGATCATCAGCTCGTCGCTGATGGGGCAAAGGGGAAGTTCACGCCAAAGGCCTGCGATCTGCATACGGTGATACATTTGTGCCATGATTTCTCCGTTCCGCTCGGCATTTTCCGAGCTGTTTGTTTCATTATACAATTCTTTTGCGGGATTGTCAAGATGGTTAGATGTCTGCGTCCTTCATATAACGGCTGCCGTTGAGGGCGATAAATTCCTTTCGGGCAGGCAGGTTGTCCCCAAGAAGGGTATCGAAGATGGCCTCGGTGGCGGCGGCATCCGCAGGAGTCACCGAGATGAGCCGTCTGGTTTCGGGGTTCATGGTGGTCTGCCACATCATTTCGGGCTCGTTCTCGCCCAGACCCTTGGAGCGTTGCAAGGTATATTTCTGTCCCTCCAGCTTTTTGAGGATCTCGGCCTTTTCAAACTCGTTGTAGGCAAAGAGGATCTCGTCCTCTCCCTTTTTGCCCTTGACCGTGATCTCAAACAGGGGAGATTCGGCAATGAACACCTTGTGCTCCTTGAGCAGAGTGGGAAGGAGGCGGTAGAAAAGGGTGAGCAAAAGGGTGCGGATCTGGAAGCCGTCTTCGTCCGCATCGGTACAAATGATGATCTTGGACCAACGGAGCAGATTGATGTCAAAGGCGTTGATGTCGCTTTTGACCTTTCCCTTGATTTCCACGCCGCAACCGATGACGCGGAGCAGGTCGGTGATGATCTCACTCTTGAAGATCTTTTCATAGCTGCTCTTCATACAGTTGAGGGTCTTGCCTCGGACGGGGATGATGGCCTGATAGTCGGCGTTCCGTCCCAGCTTACAGGAGGTCAGAGCCGAGTCACCCTCCACGATATACAGCTCCCGCAGGGCGGGATCCTTGGAGCGGCAGTTGACGAATTTTTCCACTCGGTTGGCAATGTCGATGGTGCCCGTCAGCTTCTTTTTGATGTTCAGCCGTTCCCGCTCGGCACTTTCCCGGCTTCGCTTATTGACCAGTACCTGGTTGGCAAAGACCTCGGCAGCGGTGGGATTTTCGATGAAATAGATCTCCAGATTTTGTTTGAGGAAATCGGCCATGGCTTCATAAATGAAGCTGTTGGTGATGGATTTTTTGGTTTGGTTCTCGTAGGAGGTCATGGTGGAAAAGCTGTTGATGACCAGAGCCAAACAGTCCGATACGTCCGAGAAGGTGATCTTGGACTCGTTTTTGTTGTACTTGTTGGCACTTTTCATATACTTGTCCAATGCCGATACAAAGGCGGTCTTCACGGCCTTGTCGGGGGAGCCGCCGTATTCGAGAAAGCTGGAGTTGTGATAGTATTCCAGCATATTGACCGCATTGGATACGCAGAAGGAAAAATCTGCTTTCAGCTTATATTCATCCTTATCTGCACGGTCTCTTCCGTGGGTCTCCAGATGCCACAGCACGGGGGCCGTCATGGCCGTGTCTCCCGTCGCCTCGGCGATGTAGTCCGAGATGCCGTTTTCATAGACGAAGGTCTGGTCGGAAAATCCGCCCTCCTCCTGCTCGGCCTGGAAGCGGAAGCGGATGCCCGCATTGACGACCGACTGACGGCGCAGAGTCTCGGTGAAAAAGTCGTGAGGAATGTTGATGTCGGTAAAGACCTCCAAATCGGGTCGCCAGTGAATGACCGTTCCGGTTCGTCTCTCTCCCCTGCCCAGCTCTCTGGTTTGCAGATCGGTGACAGGCTCGCCCTTGCGGAAGCTGATCTTATACTCGTTGACACCGTCATAGGAATATACGTCCATAAACTCCGAGCTGTACTGAGTGGCACAGGCACCGAGGCCGTTGAGACCCAGAGAAAACTCGTAGGCCGAATCTCCGTTGTTGTTGTCGTATTTGCCGCCGGCGTAAAGCTCACAGTAGATGAGATCCCAGTTCCAACGGCCCTCGGCCTCGTTGTAGCCCAGGGGAACGCCTCGTCCGTGGTCCTCTACTCGGATGGAGCGGTCACGGTAGGCCGTGACGAGAATTTCGTTTCCGTGCCCTTCTCTTGCCTCGTCCACGGAGTTGGAGAGAATCTCAAAGAAGGAGTGCTCACAGCCCTCCAGGCCGTCTGAGCCGAAGATAACGCCCGGGCGCTTCCGTACTCGGTCCGCTCCCTTTAGGGCCTTGATGCTTTGGTCGTTGTATTGAGAATTGGCGGTCTTCTTTTTTGCGTCTGCCATCTGCGCTTCCTTTCGGTTATTTTTTCGGTCAAGCGGGGTCGCGGAGCTTGCATACGTCCTCAAAGGATCGGGCTCCCGAGGCTTGGAAGAGCTCTTCGGGGGTCAGCTCCACGGCACTTTAGGAGGTGCCTGCGGCGGGATAGACAATGTCAAAGCGGCGAAGCGATTCGTCTAAATAAACAGTGACACCCTCGGGCAGAGCAAAGGGGCATACGCCGCCTACGGCGTGTCCTGTCAGACGCAGAGCGTCATCCGGCGTGAGCATCTTGGGCTTGAAGCCAAAGCGTGCCTTGAATTTGCCGTTGTCGACCTTGGTGTCCCCCGCCGTGACGATGAGAATGCAGGTGTCTTCCTGGTGGGGATCGTATAGAGAAATGGTCTTGGCAATTCGTGCACCCTCTGTGCCCAATGCCTCTGCCGCCAGCTCAACCGTTGCGCTGGAAACCTCAAATTCCCGTACCCGGTCGGCAAGACCGTAGCCCTCAAGAGCCCTTTTTACTGCTTCTATTGACATCTTCTCATCCTTTTCCGTCCTTTTTGCTAAGGCAAAAAAGACTGCTTTTCTTCAACTTTTAATTATACACCATTCCTGCCCTTTTGTCAAGGAAACTTTCTTGGAAGAATGTTTGGTTTTTTTTAGGGTCTTTTCTTTAAAGAAAAGCCCCTCAATCTCACAACAGAACTGCAAAAAAAAAGGTTTTGCAGTTCATGGATCGGAAGCATAAACCTTTTTTTGTGAAGTTCTTGGAAGGTTTGGAAACTTTCTTTCAAGAAAGTTTCCAAGAAACCCCCCTAACCCTTGACAGCAGAAGAAAAAATCGGTATAATGGAAGCAAGAAAGCGTGTTTTGGGAAAGGAGCAAAGGGAGATGGAGATCACGATCCACCGATACGGCACCATTGACTCCACCAACAGCGAGGCCAAGCGATACGGGTTATCGGGGGGAGCGATCCCTGCGGTATTCGTTGCGAGGGAGCAAACAGCAGGCCGAGGAAGAATGGGTCGCAGCTTCTATTCGCCGAATGGAACGGGGTTATATTATTCCATGCTGTTACCCTTACCCGAAAAGACCGATCATGCCGTAAGCCTCACTGCCGCCGCCGCTGTCGCCGCCGCCGAGGCCATCTCTCGGGTATTGGGCTGTGAGGTTGGAATCAAGTGGGTCAACGACCTCTACCGAGACGGCAAAAAGGTTGCGGGGATTTTATGCGAAAGCTTTCCCTATGAGGACAAGCGATTGGCCGTCATCGGAATTGGCATCAATCTTTCCACACAGCAGTTTCCTGAGGAGCTGGCAGAGGTAGCCGCCTCTCTGTTTGGAACAGACCAAGCCGCCATGGACGAGGAGCAAAAGGAGCGGCTGATCGAAGAGCTGACCCATCGGCTTTTGGCGGCGGCTCAACAGCCAAACGCCCCCGAGCTGATGGCACGTTACCGTGCACGTTCCACGGTACTGGGCAAGCCGATCCGTTTCCTTCAAAACGGCGTGGAACAGGAGGGCATCGCAGAGGCAATCACCGACACGGGTGCTCTGTCCGTCCGTTTGAACGACGGGAGCGAACGTTTGTTGCAAAGCGGAGAGATCACCCTGCGGCTTCAAGAAACAGAGAAAGAGAGCAACCGAAGATGAGCGGAAAATTGATCGTTTTAGAAGGGATTGACGGTGCGGGAAAAAGCACCCAGCTTGCCCGACTGGCCGAGGCCTTGACCGAGAGAGGCTATACCGTTTCGGTGACGGCGGAGCCCACCGAGCTGGAAAGCGGCAAGGCGTTGCGCCGTGCCCTGTCGGGTGCGGATCCCAAAAGCGAGTGCCAGATGGCAACCATGTTTGTGGCCGACCGCATTGCTCACAATTTAGGCGAGGATGGCATTGCCCGTCGTTTGGAACGGGGGGAGATCGTCCTGTGCGACCGCTATTATTATTCCACACTGGCCTACCAAGGCCTTTCCACCGATTACGGATGGGTCAAGGCCATGAATCTCTCCTGCCCCGAAATCACACGTCCCGATCTCTGCATTTATTTGGATCTGCTCCCTGCGGAGAGTCTGCGTCGGATCACCGCAGGACGCAACAGCACCGAGATTTATGAAAATGAAGAGACGCTGACGGGAGTCCGCAACCGTTTTTTGGAGGTCATCGAGGATTTGCAACGGGAGGGTGAGCACATTGCCGTTCTCCATGCCGCTGTGACCATTGAGGAGCTGGCAGAAAAAATTTTGACCGTGGTTTTGCCCCTTTTGGAGCGATGATAGCAAATTTTGTCTCATAAAAAATAAAAAGTGGCTTGAAATTTTCATTCATTTGTCTTATAATGAAGATAGTAACCAAAAAATACAAATTTGGAGGTATCCATTATGGCATTTCCCGTAGCAGTACAAGTATATTCCGTGCGAGATGACGCAAAGGCTGATCTTCGCGCCACCCTCATTCAGATCAAAGAAATGGGCTATGACGGTGTGGAATTTGCAGGCCTTTACGGCTACGCTCCCGCTGATATCAAGGCAATGTGCCAAGAGATCGGTCTGGTTCCCCTGTCCGCACACGTTCCTTACGTCGATATGGTCAATGATCCCGAGGGTGTTCTGTCTCAGTACGCTGAAATCGGCTGCCGCTTTGTGGCCATCCCTTATCTGACCGAGGAGTATCGTCCCGGAAACGAGAAGTTTAACGAGGTCATTGAGAACGCCAAGAAGCTGGGCGCTGTGGCAAAGAGCCTGGGTATGCAGCTTTTGTACCACAATCATGATTTTGAATTCCTGAAGCTGGACGGCAAGTATGCACTGGATATTCTGTATGATGAGGTTCCTGCCGATTACCTGCAGACCGAGCTTGACGTTTGCTGGGTCAACGTAGGCGGTGAGGTTCCTGCGGAATATCTGCGCAAGTACAGCGGACGCTCTCCCGTTCTTCACTTGAAGGACTTTTACGGTGAGAAGTCTGCCGATATGTACGAGCTGATCGGCATTGAAAAGAAAGCTCCCAAGAAGCCCAGTAATTTTGAGTTCCGCCCCGTGGGAAGCGGCCTGAACGATTTCCCCGCCATTCTGGAAGCCGCCAAGGATGCCGGCACCCAGTGGGTGGTCGTCGAGCAGGATAAGCCCTCTATGGGTCTGACACCCATGGAATGTATCCGCAAGAGCCGCGACTATTTGCGCTCCATCGGAAACTAAATCAGAAATTCTTTTGAACGGAGGATATAACCATGGCAGATAAGTCTATGGACGGTCTGAATACCTTTACAGACCAAAGCGAAGGTGCCGTTATCGACACCGGAAAGAAAATGAGAATCGGTATCATCGGATGCGGCTGGATTGCAGACGCTCACATGAAATCCTATCTCAAGCAGCCCGATGTGGAGATCGTTGCAGGTGCTGACTTGATTCCCGGCAAGGCCGCTGCTTTCATGGCAAAGCACGGTGTTGAGGGAGCCAAGACCGATTATGCATCCCACAAGGAATTGTTGGAGGACAAGAGCCTGAATTTGGATGCCGTCTCCATCTGTACCTACAACCGTCAGCACGCTCAGCCCGCAATTGATTGTCTGAACGCAGGCATCAACGTTTTGCTGGAGAAGCCCTTTACCGTTACCCTCGACGAGGCCGTTGCGGTTATGAAGGCGGAAAAGGCAAGCGGCAAGCTCCTGTCCATCGGCTTCCAGCCCAGAATGGACGAGAACATGAAGCAGATCAAGAAGATCGTCGAGTCCGGCGAGCTGGGTCAGATCTACTACATCCAGACCGGCGGCGGACGCCGCAGAGGTATTCCCACGCCCTACGGTACCACCTTTATCGAGGACAAGACCGCTGGCTTGGGCGCTTTGGGTGATATCGGTTGCTACTCCTAGGATATGGTGCTCAACGCCATCGGCTATCCCAAGCCTTTGACCGTTTCGGGCTATAAGTCCGCTTTCTTTGGCACCGATCCCAACTATTCCGGCTATAAGAAGGAAAAGGCTGAAGAATATTCCAAGCTCTTCGGCGTCGATGACTTCGCTGCCGCTTTCGTTCGCTTGGAGGGCGGTATCATTCTGGACTTCCGTATCGCATGGGCGATGAACCTGGATACCCCCGGTGATACCATCATCATGGGTACCAAAGGCTCTCTGCGAATCCCCTCCACCGAGTGCTGGAACGGCACCGTTGGCGGCGCTATGAAGATTTACCATGAGGTTGCCGGTACGCAGTGCGAGACCGAAATCCCGATCCTCAAGCAGAAGGAAGGCCTCTTCGATCTGAAGATCCGTACCTTCTTGGATGCTTGCAAGAACGGCGGCGCTGCTCCCGTTCCCTCTTCCCAGATCCTGTATAACCAGGCACTCATCGACGGTATCG
>JAFTRT010000046.1 GCA_017462145.1 Clostridia bacterium | reverse complement strand
GTTATACTCTTTTTAAGCATAATATCATGATTGAATTTGCTAAAATGCAAATTCTATTTATGATGATATTATGGTTACACCCACTTTCACGTAAAGTTAGTTTGGCGACTATCGGAGTTTGCGTTTTTGTGCGGTTGCTTCGGTAGCCGCACTTTTTATTTTATTCATTTCAGGAGGGAAAGAGAATGAAAAACAAACTCAAAACACTTTTAGCACTTTTACTCGTTGCCGTAATTAGTCTATCCGTTGTTGCTTGTGACAATTGATACTGATACCACAAATGTGCCTAACTCGGATCGTTCTCAAACAGGCAATTCTGACACAAGCAACCCATCGAAGAAAAACTACAAATTGGGAGGTACTGCGGACGTTTCTGCAACGTACGGAAATTACCGACTTACTTTTACGGAAGTGGTCGATTATCGGTACGCAAAGGTTTTCTATACGCAGATCGAGCCATTCCGAACCGTGTGGCCTACGTGGCCTCAAAGGGAGGTCAGCTTGGATTGATGCGTGCCTTGGCGTTGGATCTACATCCGAGTTAATGCGGTTCTCTCGGGAATGATCCAAACAGACCGATGGGAGAAGCCCCCCGACTTTTATCAAAACGTGCCCTCTCGCTATCCCCATCGGCGACGTGACGGTTGGGGCAGACGTGGCAGATGCGGTTTGGTATTTTACCGAACATGCACGGAACACCACGGGGGCGGAGCTGGTAGTGGACGGAGGCAATACCGTTTAGTTCTATCCCATCATTCCGTCTCAGACATAAAAACTCCCCTTGGAACGCATGGCGTTCCAAGGGGAGTTTGTTTTATAGCCGTTCAAAGACAGGAGTGACGGAAAGAGGAGTGGGAACAGTGACGGTTTGTCCGCCCTCATATACGGCATCGCCGTGGAAGTCCTTCCAACGGCCTGTGGGCAGATAGACCTGCCGCTCGGTCATGCCAAGTTCGGTGACGGGAGCCACCAAATAGCGAGAGCCGAACATATATTGATCGGTCAGGCACCAACAGGTTTCATCCTCCGGAAATTCGTAGAACATGGTGCGGAGCAGGGGAGAGCCGTTTTCCGAGGCCTCCCGATACAGGGATGCAATGTAATCCTTCAAGGAGAGACGGATATCCAACCATGCTTTGAGAATCTCATAGACCTCTTCGCCGTAGCTCCAAAGCTCGTTGGGCGCACCGCTTCCCTCCATTTCTCCGGGCAGGAATTGTTTGGGTAGACGATTGCCGTGCATACGGAGAATGGGGCTGAATACGGCATACTGATACCAACGGATGAGCAACTCGTGAAATTTTGGGTCGTCTACATTGCCGCCATAGAAGCCGCCGACATCAGCGGTCCACCAGGCAAGACCCGAAAGCCCCATATTTAAGCCTGCGCAGAACTGCTCTCGAAATGCCTGAAAACTGGATTCCACATCACCTGACCAGACTACGGCACCGTATTGCTGGCTTCCCACCCAAGCGCAACGGATGAGATTGACCACGTCTGTCTGACCCTCTGCAGTTTGGGCATCCCAAAAAGCCTTTGCGTGTCTTTGCGGATAGAGACCTGCTGTTTTCAGAACCCGACCCGCATGATAACGATATTGATGGAAGTCATAAGGCTGATATTCCGGCTCGGCCACGTCCAGCCAGAACATATCGATGCCGAAAGAGCCGTAGTTTTGGCGGATCTTGTCCCAAATATAGGCACAGGCTTGGGGGTTGGTGGAGTCGTAAAAGCTGGCGTTGCCGTTCCACTGGAAGGTGTCTCCGTTGCCTCGTTCGGTTCGCACCAACAGATCCAGCTCCTTCATTTCTGCATAATGCTCACTTTTTTTCGGCACGGTGGGCCAAATGGAGACCATACAGCGAATTCCCAAGGAACGGAGCTCGTCCATCATGGCCTTGGGATCGGGGAAGCATTTGGGGTCAAATTTCCACTCTCCCTGCTCGGTCCAATGGAAATAGTCAATGACGATCACATCCAACGGAATCTTTCTGCGGGCGTATTCTCTGGCTACCGCCAACACCTCTTCTTGGGTGCGGTAACGCAGCTTACATTGCCAAAGTCCCAGCGCATTGTCGGGGAAGGCAGGGGAACGTCCGCTGACCTGGGTAAAGGACTCCATGATTTCCTTGGGCGTATCTCCTACGGTGATCCAATAGTCCAGTTCATCTGCCGCCTCTGCCGTCCATTCGGTGCGATTCTTGCCAAAGAACACTTTTCCCACTCCGGGATGGTTCCATAAAAATCCGTAGCCGAGACTGGATAGGTAAAAGGGGATGCTGATCTGGGAATTTCTCTGTGCAAGCTCCAGGACACAACCCTTTACATCCAACTCGCTCTGCTGATATTGGCCCATGCCGTAGATCTTTTCCTTGGGATCGGTCTCAAACAGCGCTGTGAGTGAAAACTCGTTTCCGTCCAAGGGGATGTATTGACGGGCTATGATTTCCAAACATTTTCCGTGGTACGTGGATGTTCGGGGGCTGCGGTAGTATTCTTTTAAGATGACGGTGTCGTCCCGATAAAAGGTCATAACACCGGTGGGCGTCACTTCACAGCGGATCCGCCCGTTACGGATGCTTGCGCCTGTTTCGGTGATTTCAACTTGGGCCGTTTGGGTGGGGTGAAAGAAAAGTCCCTTGCCCTCACCGGTGAAACGGGAATTTTGGGTGCCTCGCACCCGAAAAGCGTTGGTGCCCCACGCTTCAATCTCAACCCATTCCTGCTCATAGCGCAGGCAAAGCTTGTTTTCTTGTTGATAAAATGCCATGTTGGTATCCTCCTTTTGAATTTCTTCCATCCTTATGATAGCACAATCGCAGAGAAAGGACAATACATATCTTGTTGTTTTTGCGACAGATCTTGCTTTTTTCTCTTGGATGTGATATAATCAACCAAAAGAGAAAGGAGTGGGAAAATGTCTGATTTTGTTTTGGAACTTCAAAATCCTGCGTGGGCGGATTACCCGTATGTCCAAAGCAATCGAAAAAATTTGACGGCTTCGGCTCATTTTCACGATGAGGTGGAGCTGATCGAAGTGGTGTCCGGTGAGATCGAAGTAATCTGCAACGGTCAGAAATTGCTTTTTCGGGCGGGGGAGATCGGGGTTCTGATGCCCGGGGAAATCCACAGCTATCGCTCGGAACGGGACAATGTGACCCACGTTCTCAAGCTCTTCGGGCGACATTCCGTAGAGAAGAACGAGCTCGCTCATCTCCGTTTTCCCAAGCCTCTTGACGCCGAGTCCTCCTTGGCGCAGACCGTTCGGGATGCTTTTGCCGAGATCCGGCGGGAGCATGATGAGAGTGCGGTGGGATACGGCCATGCGGTCAACAGCCTGTGCGCATCGATTCTGTGTGCGCTGATCCGTTCCGATGAGGCGGCGAAAAATGCCTTTGCGGATGATAAAAAACAGGTACAGGCCACTGCATTGCTCCAAAAGGTCAACGATCATCTGGAAGCACACGGAAGCGAGCCCATGACCCTCTCCGATGCCGCTTCTGCCTGCGGTTTTTCTCCCTATTATTTTGCCCATCTGTTTAAGAAGGTGACGGGGAATACTTTTTATCGGCACTTGACCGAATACCGTTGCGGCAGGGCGGCCGCTCTGTTGGACGGTGGCAACGGAAGCATGATCGAGGTGGCGTATGCTTGCGGCTTTTCCGATCTGCGTTCCTTGGAACGTGCGTTTCGGCGAATCTACGGGATGCCGCCCTCCTCCTATCGCAGACGGAGCGGTGAAGCTTTGGGAGCAAAGGAGGAATCATGAAAAGAGCGAGAGTAGAAAATCTACTCT
>JAFTRT010000045.1 GCA_017462145.1 Clostridia bacterium | reverse complement strand
TTTGTTCCGTACATTGTACCTACCATGGATCTCTCGCCCTTTCCGATGTACTCCATGCCTGCTCCGATAACAAGACCGCCCTCGGAGAACGCAGACTGCGAACGTCCGTAAACGATCTGAAGGAACAGCTCTCTCATTGCCGTGTTTATAGCGTCGCAAACGAGGTCTGTGTTCAGTGCTTCAAGAAGCGTTTTGCCGGGAAGGATCTCTGCTGCCATAGCGGCAGAGTGGGTCATACCGGAGCATCCGATGGTCTCAACAAGAGCTTCCTCGATGATACCGTTCTTCACGTTCAGGGACAGCTTACATGCGCCCTGCTGGGGTGCACACCAGCCCACACCGTGGGTGTATGCGGAAATATCCGTGATCTGCTTTGCCTGTACCCATTTGCCCTCCTCGGGAATGGGAGCGGGACCGTGATCGGGGCCCTTTGCAACCTTGCACATCTTTTGAACTTCAGTGCTCATTGCGTACTCGCAAGAAAATTCATTGCTCATTGGTTTTATCTCCTTTAATAAATTTTTACAGGGTCGTCAGCAGAGGCTTGACCGCCTATGCAAGGTGCTTGCCGATAAACTCTGCGCCGTTTGCATTGGGATGCACACCGTCACCCGAATAAAACTTGGGCTCGGGCTGTGCCTTCAACGCCTCGGCAAAGAGCTCGTCCAAGGGAACGTAAACGTCCGCAAACTCGGCGGCAAGACTTCGGATCATGGGGAGCAACCGCTCCAGATCAGCTCGCATCTCTTCCTTATCGTCGCAATCCAACTGGTACGGAGAGAGAATCACGATTTTGGCCTTAGTCTCTGTTTTCAGACGGGTCAGAATGGAGCGATAATTCAATGCGATCTGCTCATCGGTGGTAGCAATCCGTTCGTTGCCGTACCGATGCCAGATATCATTGATTCCAATCAAAACGGAAACCACATCCGGCTCAAAGGCAATCGCATCCCGATACAGCCGATCAAACAGCTGACAGGTTCGATTTCCGCTGATCCCGAGATTGATAAACTCGATCTCTCCGTCAAATACATCTGCAATCAGCGGAGCGGCATACTTGGGATAACCGTTCCCCAAATGGTGATAATTGCGCTTATCCCTGCCCGCATCCGTAATGCTGTCTCCTTGAAAGACCCACTTGATCTGCTTCATCGCTTCTTACTTGACGATCTCGCCCTGAACGGCACCGAATGCGCAAGCCGCATTGGATTCGTCCGTATCAATGTGCATTGCCAACGCATAGGTATCGTTGACACGAACAACCACGTCTCCGAAGATCAGGGGACGCGTGGTGTTCAGCTTCACGTTTACGATCTCCTTATCCTTTACGCCGAAGACGGCGGCATCTGCCGTGGTCATGTGGATATGACGCTTAGCGGCGATCACACCCTCGGTCAGCTCGATCCGTCCGCAGGGACCCTCCAGAACACATCCGGTGCTGCCTGCTACGTCGCCCGATTCACGAACGGGAACGGTCACACCGATGGTACGAGCATCCGTCAGAGAAAGCTCCACTTGATTTGCAGGACGGGTGGGGCCCAAAATACTTGCCTTCAAAGAGCCCTTGGGGCCGATCACGGTGACCTTCTCCTCGCAAGCGTACTGGCCGGGCTGGCTCAGATCCTTTTTGTTGGTCAGCTGATGTCCCTTGCCGAACAGAACGTCAACGGCTTCCGCAGTCAGATGAACGTGTCTGGCAGAGGTCTCTACCAAAAATGTGTTTGCCATTTTCATTGATCCTTTCTTTCTTAACAAGATGTGAATTTCAACATGGGCATAATCACTCATATTACTCATATTATATCACATTTTTTTTTGCTTGTAAAGATTCAAAGCACAAAAAACTGCAAATAATATAGAGAAAAAACATGAAAAAGGAGAGATTTCCCATGAACACGTGCGACAGAGAGACGGTACCGACAGAACAAGCGGAAGGTGAGATCCCCGTCGGTCAAGCGGGAACGGGCATCCGCTGTCTGTCCATTATTGGTCAGATCGAAGGGCACTACGTTCTTCCCGACGGTCAAAAAGCCACCAAATACGAGCACCTCATTCCCCTGCTCTGCTCCATGGAGGAGGATGAGGAGGTCAAGGGGCTTCTGATCATTCTCAACACCATGGGCGGCGACGTGGAGGCAGGATTGGCCATTGCAGAGCTCATCGCCTCCATGAAGACCCCCACCGCCACTTTGGTTTTGGGAGGCGGCCATTCCATTGGCGTTCCCTTGGCCACCTCGGCCAAGCTGTCCTTTATTGCGCCCAGCGCCACCATGACCCTTCACCCGGTTCGTGTCAACGGTCTGGTCGTGGGCGTTCCTCAGACCTTTCGCTATTTTGAGGAGATGCAGAAACGAATTATCCGCTTTATCTGCGCCCACTCCAAGGCCTCTCCCGATCAGATCCGAGAGCTGATGATGCGTCCCGACGAACTGGCCACCGACGTAGGAAGCATTATTGACGGCAAGGAGGCCGTGGCACTTGGGCTCATCGACCGCATCGGCGGCTTATCCGATGCATTGGATGCCCTCAAAGCGATGAAACAAGAGAATCGGTAGAAGCAAACAAGAAGCCCATCGAAAATCGATGGGCTTCTTGTGATGGCACAGATTTATAACTGCTTGTATTTTCCATGCCGAAACCGTGTGTAGAAAATGGTAAACAATATGATGTTTGCAAAAAGCAACAACCCCCACGAAACCGTGTAACAGAGATTCAGATTGGGATACGTTGGGGCGGTGGGATAGATCCATTGCATCCAAACAATGCGAAAGCCGAGAATACAGAAAATTGAGGTAAAGGAGCTGACGGTAGGATAACCAAAGCTCTGAATCGAATGACCCAAAACCCCGTTGGCGGCGGCAACACCGTAGAAGGCAGTCACAAAGAACATATAGATCCGTCCGTAGTAGATCGCCTCGGTATTTTCACTGCCAACCAAAAGCCCCATCCAGAAATCTCCCGTCAAGAACATGGCAACACCCACGACGGTACAGGCAGTGACCGACATCCAAAGAGCGTTGAAAATCGATTTTTTCACACGGTCATGCTTTCGAGCACCGATATTCTGCCCCACAAAAACGCTGGTGGCAGTGGCAAGAGAGCCATTGATCGCACTGACCACACAATCCAGGTGTGTGGCCGAGCTGTGTCCCGCAATGGCGGCAGAGCCTAAGAGATTGAGTGCCGTCTGGATCTGCAGATTGGCCAAGGGATAGAGAACTCTGGAAACGGAAAGCGGAAGTCACATACGAATCATCAGGCAAAAGGAGGAGAAATTCCATCGCATCCATCTCAAATGCAAGCGACAAATATTGTCAAGTCTGCAAAGGCGGTGCACACAGAGGCAGGCACCCAAAAGCTGGGAGGCAACGGTAGCAATGGCAACGGCGGCAACCTTTTGGGGCAGAATCCAACAAAGAATAATATTCAAAACCGCATTGAGGGAGCCACCTGCCAGCATATAGTAAAGAGGC
>JAFTRT010000044.1 GCA_017462145.1 Clostridia bacterium | reverse complement strand
AGTGCAGCCATAGTTTTGGTACAGGTGATAGAAGTCGTAGGACTGCATGATCATGTAGTTGAATTCCAGGAAGGAAAGGCCCTTTTCCATGCGCTGCTTATAGCACTCGGCAGAAAGCATACGGTTGACGGAGAAGCAAGCACCCACATCACGCAGAACCTCTACGTAATTCAGATCCATTAACCAATCCGCATTATTGACCATCAAAGCCTTTCCGTCCGAGAAATCAATAAAACGGCTCATCTGACGCTTGAAGCATTCGCAGTTGTGGGCAATGGTCTCGGGTGTCATCATCTGACGCATATCGGTACGGCCGGAGGGGTCTCCTACCATTGCAGTTCCGCCGCCGATGAGGGCAATGGGCTTGTTTCCTGCCATTTGCAACCGCTTCATCAAGCAGAGTGCCATAAAGTGACCTACATGCAGGCTGTCTGCTGTGGGGTCAAAACCAATATAAAAAATCGCCTTGCCGTTGTTGACAAGCTCCTTGATCTCATTTTCATCGGTCACCTAAGCAATCAACCATCTGGCAACCAATTCATCGTAAATCGTCATATCGAACCTCCTCTTAAAAGTCCCCCAAGGGTCTTATTTCACAGATAGGGACATTATACCTCATTTTTTACTTTTTGTCAAGAGTGAAAAAGGAAAGACAAAAAGCAAGTTCCAAACTTGTATATTTATGAAATTATTCATTTTTTGTCGGAATCGTTATTGACATTTTCATAAATAAGTTTTATAATATAAAAGAATATGGCTATTTGCGGTCTTCGGATCGAAAAGCCAAAAACCCAAAGGGAAAGGAAGCCTCCGACAGTGCGGGAGGCAGACAAGAGCCATGAGTGTACTGACAAGACGAGAAGCAAGGGAACAGGTCATCGGACTTCTGTTCGAAACCGAATTCCGTAAGGATGAAAGTGCAATGGAGATCTATGCCACTTCCTCCGAGAACAGGGAGATTCCCGCTGATGATTATATTAAAAGAGCCTATCTTGCTATCTGTGAACACCGAGATCGGATTGACGAGACCATTGGGGCTCATGCCAAGGGCTGGAAAACACACCGCCTGACCAATCTGTCCCGTTCGGTTCTGCGTTTGGCAGTCTACGAGATGCTGTATGAAAAGGAGATTCCGTACAGTGTTTCCATCAACGAGGCCGTAGAGCTGACGAAAAAGTTTGACGAGGACAAGGCTCGCCCCTTTGTCAACGGCATTCTCAACTCTGTTAAGGGTTCCTTGGAGCAGAGTGCTTCGGATACGGAGCAGGCATGAAGCACTGTTTCGTGGGATTTGATACCAGTAATTACACCACCTCGGCGGCAGTTTGTTCGGAGGATGGCGAGATTTTGGCCAATTTGAAGATCCCGCTGCCCGTGAAGGACGGAGACAGAGGCTTACGCCAATCGGATGCCGTGTTTGCTCACGTCAAAAATCTTCCTGCTCTTTGTTCCATGTTGGAGCGGGCTACCGAAGGAATGATCCCGCTGGCCGTTGGTGTTTCGGTTCGTCCGAGAGATGCAGAGGATTCTTACATGCCGTGCTTTCTTTCCGGAAAAGCGGCGGCTTCCTCCTTCGCAACTGCTGCCAAATGCCCCATCTCCTATCATTCTCACCAAAACGGTCACGTGATGGCCGCTTTGTATTCTTCCGGACAATCGGAACGTCTGTTGCAGGACTCCTTTTTTGCGTTTCACGTCTCGGGCGGAACGACGGAGGGGCTGTTGGTTACGCCCAAAACGGACGGAGAGCTTGCGGTCCGTTTGCTGACGGAGACAGCCGACCTCAATGCCGGCCAGGTCATTGATCGGGTGGGCGTTTCCCTTGGATTGTCCTTCCCATGCGGAAAGGAACTGGAACAGCTGGCAGCATCTTATACGGGAAAGCCTTATCGGCATCCCATTTCCGTCAAGGACGGACGGTGTAGTCTGTCCGGTGCAGAAAACATTGCCGCACGCCTGTACGGAGAAACGGGAGATGCTTCTGCGGTTGCCGCATTTGTTTTTGATTTTTTAGAACGTACCATAGAAGCCATGACAGCGAAAATGCAAGAGCATTTCGGACCGCTTCCCGTGCTGTACGCCGGCGGCGTTATGTCCAATCTGCTGATGCGGGATAAGCTGTCTGCTTGTTTTGACGCCTGCTTTTCGGATGCTGCTTTTTCCGCTGATAATGCGGCCGGTATCGCATTGCTTTGCAAACGTACGTTCCAATCTCATTGAGCGAACCAAGAAAGGAGAGACAGCGTGTCGTATT
>JAFTRT010000043.1 GCA_017462145.1 Clostridia bacterium | reverse complement strand
TCCCGAGGACCGAAAAATCTTTGGGCTTACAAGAATGAGTCGGGTATTAAGGTTCGGGAAATTGTCGTCAATACCGACAAGGGCGGCGACGATTTGGTCATCGTTCAGCTGACCGATATGCACTTCAATTATTGTACCGAAAATGACCTGTTGGATCCTGTTCTCAAAAGCACTCATGACAACCGAACCTGGCTGGCAGACGGCGGTTCGGTAGATAACGCAAAGCGCTGTCTGGCTTACGCTGACAGAATCGCCGACCAGATCATGATTACGGGCGATACCCTGGACTATTTGTCCGAGGGGGCTCTTGATCTGTTGAAGTCCACCGTCTGGGATACTTATAACAACGAGCAGGATCGGGTCATGGTGACTCTTGGCAATCACGATCCCGTCCGCATGATGGAGGGGAAGGTGAACGAAAACACCACCTTTGAGGAGCGCATGCAGATTTTGCAGGAGCATTGGGAGCATAACATTTATTACAGTTCCAAGGTGCTTGGCGACAAGGTGATGGTCATTCAGATGGATAACGGCTCCACGGGTTTTTTCTGGGATATGCAGGTACCGCTCCTTGAGGCGGATCTGGCAGAGGCGCGGGCACAGGGCTACAAGGTTCTGCTGTTTTACCACATTCCCCTGTCTACGGGTAATCTGGCGTACAAGAATGTGGAGTCCTCTTGTGCGGGGGACGGTGCCGCAAGTAGCGCCAATTTCTATTCCGAAGGCGTAAATAAGTATTCTACCGGTGCTTCGGGAAAGATTTACAATCTGATTGTCAATAACGGCGACATCATTGCCGGTGGCTTCTGCGGACACAATCATACCGACTTTTACACCGAGATCAGTGCCAAGACCGCTGACGGTGCGGAAACGGTCATTCCGCAGTACACCTTGATCGGTACCCCTTACGGTAACGGTCACGCCTTGAAGATTATTGTAAAGTGAGGGAAAGAATATGAGCAGCAATATCTGGCGTTATCGCACCCCAGATGAGGACGGCTTTGTGATACGTGATGTGACGGTCTCCACCGAGAAGGGCGGAGAGGATGTGGTGATTGTTCAGATTACCGATCCGCATTTTAATCTCTGCAACGAAAACGATTTGAGGAATGAGGTTCTGGCAAGCACTTACGCCAACCGCCGATGGAACGCTGAAGGTGAATCCGCGCCTCGCGTGGCGCATTGTCTGGACTGCGCCGACCGTGAGGGAGCGCAGCAGGTCGTGATCACGGGTGACGCGTTGGATTATCTCTCCGAAGGTGGATTCGGGCTGTTGAAGGAGATCGTTTGGGATCGTTACGGTGCCGAGCGCGTTATGGTAACTCTTGGCAATCACGAATCCACCAGGCACATGCAGGCGTCTCCCGATATAACCGATCCTACCACTCTTGAGTCGCGAATGGAGATCCTGCAGGAGAATTGGCTTCATGATATTTATTACCATTCCAAGGTGCTTGGCGACAAGGTTTTGCTGATCGCTCTGGACAATGGCGCGGCAGAATGCTTCTGGGATTGCCAGATAGAGCCCCTGCGGCGCGATCTGACGGCGGCGCGGGAACATCATTGGAAGGTGTTGCTGTTCTATCACATCCCGCTTGCCACAGCCAACCCCGCTGAAAAGCGCGTGGAGGCATCTATGGTGGGGGATCCAAATGGCTCGGTCTGTAATTTCTGCGAATGGGGCATTCAACACAGCTCCGAGGGAGCATCTGGAATCATCTACGACATGATCGTGCAAAACGGCGACGTAATTGCGGGCTGCTTCTGCGGTCATAATCATAACGACTTTTATACCGAAATTCTTGCAAAAACCGCGCAGGGAGAGGATACCGTGATCCCCCAATATGTGTTGATCGGAACTCCTTACGGAAAGGGACACTGCTTGAAGATTACCGTTCGGTAACAGGAAAAGAGAGGAATTATGCTGGACTATTCTGCTATTACATGTTGCGAACAGGCGCAGGCGAAAGAGGTTGCCATCACTACCGAGGTGCTTGAGACAGGCATTACACTGGAACATGTTTTGCTGACCTTTGATGCGCCTACATCTCCCGATAAAATTTTGCTGACATTTACCGCGCCCTGCGTAGATGTATTCAGCACTTGGAGCCCCAAGATCGGTGCTTGCCGAACCATCAAGCCCAACTGGGTCAAGCAACGCTCGGATTCCAGGCTGGCATCGGGAGCACCTGTGCTGTCGATGCTCTCCAAGAGCGGTGAAAACCGCGTGACCGTAGCGCTGTCAGATTCCCAAACCCCTTGCGCCATTTGCTGTGGTATCAGAGAGGAAACGGCGGAGCTGGAGTTTACGGTGGAGTTGTTTACTAAGCTGGTGGATCCCCTGGAGGAGTACCGTGTTACCATTCGGATTGACCGACGGGAAATCCCCTTTTATGATGCCCTTGCCGAGGTGGAGGCGTTCTGGCGCTCAGAGCCGGGATATGTTGAGGCACCTGTGCCCGACAGTGCACGGATGCCAATGGATTCGCTGTGGTATTCCTTCCATCAAGATCTGGAGTCGGGAGCGATTCTGGAGGAGTGCCGCGCGTCAAAAAAATTGGGGATGGATACGGTTATCATTGACGACGGTTGGGAGACCGACGACAGGAACCGCGGCTATGCGTATTGCGGTGACTGGGAAGTGGCATCCTCAAAAATCCCTGACATGCGAGGTCTGGTAGATGAGCTGCATGCAATCGGGATGAAGGTCATGCTGTGGTTTTCGGTTCCCTTTGTGGGCATTCATTCCAAGGCGTATGACAGATTTCAAGGAATGTTTCTCGGCACACGCCCCGGGGAAAAGCAGGTGATGCTGTTGGATCCCCGCTATCGGCAGGTGCGGGAGTATCTGTCCGATACGTATGTGGAGGCGGTAACACGATATGATCTGGACGGCTTGAAGTTGGATTTCATTGACGCCTTTACGTTGTTCAACATTTCCGACGATTCCACAAATGGGCGGGATCATTCTTCCCTGGAGAAGGGAATTGAGGCACTATTGCGTGAGGCAACCGAGCGGCTTCGTCAGGTCAAACCCGATATCATGATCGAGTTCCGACAGACCTATGTGGGACCTACGATCCGCAAATACGGCAACATGCTACGCGTGTATGATTGCCCAAATGATGCCCAAGCCAATCGGACGGGTATTGTGGATCTGCGTCTGATCTCCGGTGGGACCGCAATTCATTCGGATATGGTCATGTGGCACCGTAAGGAAACCAATGAGGCAGCCGCGGCACAGCTGCTGGCAATCATGTTCGGTGTGCCCCAGATCTCCTTGCGCTTGCGGGAGCTGAAGGATGAGCATCGGCGGTTGCTGGCATATTTTCTGCGGTTTTGGAGAGAACACCGCGAGGTGCTGTTGGATGGGCGGTTGACCGCTAAGGATCCTGATACCTGTTATAGCCTGGTTTCGTCGAAAAAGGGAGACCAAACGATTGCTGTCCGCTATATGGCGGTTGCATTTGATGCATGCGAGGACGGATGGTATCGGCTGTTCAATGCCACGGCGGACGGGCAGGTGATGATACGGTGCAACGAAACTCTGACATACCACTATGAGGTCTTTGATTGTCTTGGAAACAGGGTGATCACGGGGAACAGAGGTGGCAGCGAGGTCATGCTGCTCGAGGTTCCGCCCTCTGGAAGTGTGGAGATTTTGGTTGATTGAAAAAGATACGGACCGTAGACAAAGTCTTTCTCTTGATTGAGATAGACTTTGCTTTTGATAAGGTAGAAGAAAAAACAAAAACATGAGGGTATCTCCCTACAGCACACTGCCATTCTCTTTATATTCTGCACAGTGTTAGTAAGGAGTGAATGCTACAACT
>JAFTRT010000042.1 GCA_017462145.1 Clostridia bacterium | reverse complement strand
GGGGCACATAACCGAGCAAGCCGCAAAGTTGACGGGCCTTCCCTTGGGAACACCTGTTGCCGGCGGAGCAGGGGATAATGCGGCTGCTGCAGTTGGAACCGGTGTTTACTGCCAAGGAAGAGCCTTTACGACCATCGGAACCAGCGGAGTGGTCTTTGCCCCCACCGATCAACCGATTTTGGATCCGGAGGGAAGAATGCATACCTGCTGTGCGGCGGTTCCCGGTACTTGGCACATGATGGGCGTAATGCAGGCAGCGGGATTGTCCTTGAATTGGTTCCGTCGAACGGTAATGCCGAATACCTCCTATCCGGAGATCGATCAAGCTTGCGCACAGATTCCCGTTGGGGCAGATCGTCTCTTGTTTGTTCCCCATTTGATGGGGACACGTGTTCCCTCAATGGATGCGGATGCCAGAGGCGTGTTCTTTGGTCTTTCCGCACACCACACCGCCAAGCACATGGCAAGAGCAGTGATGGAGGGAATCTCTTACTCGCTGTATGAATGTTTGGATTTGTTGGATCAGATCGGTATTTCCATCGACGAGATGGTACTTTGCGGCGGCGGTGCCAAGAGTCCTTTTTGGCAACAGATGCTTTGCGATATTTACGGTGTTCCCGTCAAAACCATGGCATCCAGTGAAGGTGCAGCCTTGGGTGCGGCCATTCTCGGCGGATGTGCCGCAGGCGTTTATTCCTCCGTGGCAGAGGGGTGCGAGCGTACTGTGCACGCAAAAGACGTGTTGACACCGAACGATCAAAAGCACGAAGCGTACCGGCAATATTATCATGTTTTCAGCAAGCTGTATCCGGAATTGAAGAACTTTTTTTCCGAATTGCAGAATTGTTAGTTCACAGCAAAAGCGAGGGCAACCGCCCTCGCTTTTGTACGTTACTTTTTGGAAAGAAAGGTTGACTTTTGGGGGAAGATATGCTACAATACTTTCGGCACACCTTGTGCCAAAGGAGGACGGAATGATGGCGGAAAAGCAAGATCGAATTTCAGATGAAATGTCTCTGCGGATTATCGAAACGGCAGAAATGTTGGCGATGCGCTACGGTGCCGAGCAAGTGAACGTTCGCAGAATTTTACAAGAGCTGGATATCACCAACCGAGTCTTTTACAATCGGTTTCGTAATATAGAAGAGGTTTTGAATATTGTATATGAACAAACCGTGCTCAAAATTCGTGCCAGTATCGTTTCCAAATTTGATCCGGCGGGAGATTTTCGTTCGCAAGTGATTGCGATTGTTGCCAACACGCTGATCATGTCCTATGAAAACAAGATGAATTTCAATCAGTACGTTTTTGAAAATGATTCTATTTCACAGGACAATTTTGAATGGTGGAAAGCAGAAATTGAAAAGCTGATCGAATTTGGAAAGCAAAAGGGCGAATTGCGGAAAGATGTCAATACGGCAGCCATGAGCTATGCGATCTGGTGCTTTATTCGGGGATACAATGCCGATGCCTTGGGGAGACAGCTCCCACGTGAAGAGGCAGTCGCTTGCT
>JAFTRT010000041.1 GCA_017462145.1 Clostridia bacterium | reverse complement strand
TGCAATCGACTATAACTGCCAAATCATTTGTTGCTCTGCCCTCCTCACCACCACCATGGGGGTTATTGAAGAGGTGGTAAAAGGTTCCATAGCGGCCGGAATCCGCGACAAAGTCAAAATCATGATCGGCGGAGCACCCATAAATGAGGAGTTTTGCCAACAAGTCGGAGCAGATATATACACCTCCGATGCGGCGAGCGCAGCCAATGCGGCAGTAGCGCTGTGCCAAGCCAATCAATCACACAAAAAACAAATATAAAATGAAAAGGAGAACCCGTCATGAGTATTTTAAACGAAATTTCCGAAGGTCTGCAAAAAGGCAGAGCAAAGCTTGTAAAGGAAAAGGTACAGCAGGCACTGGACGAAGGGATTGATGCAGAACAAATTCTGAATGAGGGTCTGCTCAGCGGCATGAGCATTATCGGAGAAAAATTCAAAAACAATGAGGTATATGTCCCCGAAGTGCTGGTTGCCGCCCGTGCTATGAACATGGGTGCACAAATTCTCAAGCCCCATCTCGCAGCCGAAGGCGTTGCTGCCGTAGGACGCGTTTGCATCGGCACGGTGCAGGGCGATCTTCACGACATCGGCAAAAACCTGGTCAAAATGATGATGGAGGGAAAAGGACTTGAGGTCATTGACCTCGGTACAGACGTCTCCGCTGAAACGTTTGTCCAAACCGCAATCGACCGGAATTGTCAGGTAATTTGTTGCTCTGCCCTGCTCACTACCACCATGGGCGTCATGGCGGACGTGGTCAAGGCTGCCGAAGCTGCAGGAATCCGTGGCAAGGTCAAGATCATGGTCGGCGGCGCGCCCATCAACGAGGACTTCTGCCAAAAAATCGGTGCTGACGTTTACACCTCCGACGCTGCAAGTGCAGCTGATGCGGCTGCAAAGCTTTGCCAGGCATAATCCTTAAAGTTCAACAAAGCCTATTTTCACAAAAAGGAGACCTCACCAATGAAAACAGACAACTTTACTCGAGCCATCCGCTTTGAACGCCCCGATTATATACCAATGACATTCAGCATCAATCCGTCTTGTTGGCATCATTACCCCAAAGAGGCTCTTTGGGACTTAATGGAAGAACACAAGCTATTATTTCCAACCTTCAAACGCCCCGCACCGGATTGGAAGCCTGTTTATCAAATGAATGGACGCAAGGATGAGCCTTATACTGACGTAATGGGTTGCACGTGGCAGACCGCTGACAATGGTATTACGGGAACCGTTGTGAAACACCCTCTGGCAGATTGGAGTGCGTTTGGTACGACATGGCATATGCCCGATCCCAATACCACAAACGGTCTCATTCCCGTGGATTGGACAGCAAACAAGAAAAAATGGGAAGAAATCAAAGCCAAAGGGGGCATTTTCAGAGGCGCGTTGCGTCATGGACACACCTTTTTACAGCTTTGTGACCTACGAGGATATGAAAATCTGTTAGTGGATATGTTGGACGAGGAGCCCCAACTGCTTAAATTGATCGAGCAGCTTGAGGAATTTAATCTCGCAATCGTACACCACTACGTCGACAATGGATGTGCCTCCATGCGATATCCGGAGGATCTCGGAATGCAAGTGGGGCCCATGCTCTCCCCTGAGATGTTCCGCAAATACATCAAGCCATCCTACGAACGTTTGATGCAGCCCGCCCGCAATGCGGGAATCCCCATCCATATGCACTCGGACGGAGACATCCGAACCTTAGTAGACGACATCATTGACAGCGGAGTAGAGGTCATCAATCTACAGGATCTTGTCAACGGAATCGATTGGATTGCCAACCGCTTTCGTGGAAAGATCTGCGTGGATCTTGATAT
>JAFTRT010000040.1 GCA_017462145.1 Clostridia bacterium | reverse complement strand
GCTTCCACTCATCATAGCGCGGAGTGCCCCTTCCTCTTCCATCACGGTGCGAATGGCCCTTGCCACAGGACGCTCGGCCACAACAGAACCTTCAAAAATGTTATACATCGCCCTGGCAACTCCGCTTACATCTTGTTCCGACAAGGCACAGCAAAGTGCCTCTGTGGAATACGGCCGATAGTCGCTTTCCTCGCCAAAATCAGCATAGGTTCGATCCAAAAGGCCGTATGCCCAAGGGGTAGATACCCCCTCGCCTCCGCAAGCCGCAACCAAAACGCAATCCGGCATAGAGGCAAGATCATGGAGCTGCTCCCCTTTTCCATCCGCAAGCTTGGTACCTCCAACGATACAAAACGGAACGTCTGCTCCCAATGTACCGCCAATCTCACAGAGCTCGTCGCAAGAAAGCGGCTCTCCGTACAAACGGTTCATGGCCAACAGCGTTGCGGCGGCATCGGCGCTCCCTCCTGCCATCCCTGCGGCCATCGGAATGCGCTTCTCAATGCAGATCCGAGCACCGCCTGGGATTTTCACCCGTTCCGCAAAGCGCATCGCCGCACGAACGGCAATGTTTTTTTCATCCGTCGGAACCCCCTCCTTGTCACATTCTGCAACAAAGCAAGGCGTCTCGGTAGGATATACGGTTACCGTATCGTACAGGGAGATGGTCTGCATGACCGTATTGACGCTGTGATATCCTCCCTCCAAGCGGCCTGTAATATCCAAATGGAGATTGATCTTTGCATAGCCTTTGACGGTGACCGATGTGCTGGTTGCTGCCATATTGTGCTCCTCTTTCTTCATGCTCCGTAGGTTTCCAAAGCCTTGGAAAGCTGATCGGGACAGGATGTGGGCTTAAAGCCGCAACGAATACCGGAAAGGCGTTTTTTTGCCTCCTCCACCGTCATGCCGACCAACAGTGCGCTGACACCTTGCGTGTTGCCGGCACAGCCTCCCGTGATCTTCACAGCAACAATCACGCCGTTTTCTACGTCAATGTCCATTTGACGGGCGCAAACGCCCTTGGGAATAAATGTAATCCGTTCCATGTGTTTTACCTCCTCCCTTGCGGGAAATATGATCGTTTTAGGTGTCCCGTTGCGGGTAAGACCCGATACAAGCCGATCAGATCGTAGCCCGAATATTGCAAGCTCAAATAAAGCCGCATGGCATCCGTATTCTCGGGACGGATACGGAGTGTCATATAGTAACGGGATAGCCCGTTTCCGTAGGATGCGGAAAGAGAATCCACAGACACAAGCCGTGCTGAACTTTCCAAAACAGCCTCCCAAAGCTCTTCCCAATCAAGGCTCGTATCGCTCAACGCAAATTCCATTTCAAAGTCCAACCCGTCATCCGAAGGAATCGGAATGGGGGTTCGGCCCGCCAAAACATACCTGACACGCTTGCTTTCTTCCTCCGTCTCCGCATCAGCCGCCAGCCGCACGGAAAGATCGTAACGCTCCAACATATCGTAAAAGCGAAACAATCGACCGTCGGCAGAGGTAGCAAGGGGGAGCAGACAGGCATCACAGGTTCTGTCGGTGACACGTTCGCAGGCATGGGAAAAACTCGTTACCGTGTAGCTCTCCACTGCGATCCCCATCGCCTGAAGATTGGAAAACAATGTTGCATTGGTCGGATTTTGCACACATGCGATCCGTAAAGGCCCTCGCAGAGGCACCTGCTCCTCGGAAGGCATGGAAAGCCCTCGGCAAAGGCGCAGCTTTTCACGACCCGTAGCATCGGGGAGTGCTTGACAAAATGCGGCAAAACATTCGGATGGAGAGTCGCCGTATTGCCGTATCATCAAGCGAGCAAGCTGTGCGGCTGTGATCTCCCGTTGTACTTGGAGGCTCTGCTCCCTTTGACGAAGCACGGCAAAATTATCGGCCAACAGAGCCTTTTGCTTTTCTTCCACGGCAAATCCTCCTTTCCAAATGGAAATATTACAGCTTCATTAAAAGATCAAAGCTGTCCTGCATAAAGCCCTGAAGCTCTTCTGCAGAAAATTTCTTTTGAGACAGTAAAGAAAGCTGATAGAGATAGGAGGCCATGCTCTTTGCCTTTTCCGGCTCGCTTTCGGCAAGACCGCCCAGCTTTTCCATCAAGGGCGACGCAGTATTCAACACTAACGTACTCTCAGTGGGGAAATTGGAGCCCATGTTATAAAACCGCATCATATCCTCCATACGGCGGGACTCCTCGGATACGTTGAGAATCAGAGGAACCGTATCATCCTTCAAGCGATCAAATTTCAGCTTGACGTGCTCTCCGGCTACGCCCTCAAACAGCTCCTTCAAGGCAGGCTGTTCCTTGACCTCGCCGTCTGCCTTCAGCAGATCGGACACATCGGCATCCACACGGTAGAAGCGGACTCCCTCCATATACTGCTCCAGCATGGAAGCAAACTGGGTATCAATGGCTCGCTCAAACAAGCAAACGTGAACGCCCTGTGCCTCAAACATCGAGATATACTGCGTCTGCAGCGCCTTATCGGTCGCATAGTAGATCTTATTTTCGTGCGTTTCCTTGGCCTCGTTCAGATATTCCTCAAACGTGACGGATCGTCCGTCGGTGAGGGTCAGAAGCAATGCTCCCTTCACTCGGTCGTAAAACTTTTTGTCCTTCATGCAGGCATAGGCAACAAAGGGCGCAATATCCGACCAGATCGTTTCGTATTCCTCACGGGACTGATTGCAAAGAGCATTGAGCTTGTCCGCTACCTTTTTGACAATGTGAGCAGACACCTTGGAAACATAGGTATTGGTTTGCAGATAGCTGCGGGATACGTTGAGAGGAAGCTCAGGACAATCCAACACACCCTTGAGCATCAGCAGATAATCGGGAATGACCTCTTTGATATTATCGGCTACGTACACCTGATTGTAGTACAGCTTGACCTGTCCCTCAATGGTCTCATACTCGTTGGCCAATTTGGGGAAATACAGAATTCCCTTGAAATTCAACGGATAATCGGCATTGATATGGATATGGAACAAGGGATCACGATAATCTGAAAAGACCTTGGCATAAAAGTCCTTATACTCTTCTTCCGTGCACTCGGAGGGCGCTTTTTGCCACAAGGGATGGATATCGTTGACGGGCTTTTCCTCCGTCTCCTCTTTCATCTCCGCTTCCGCATTCTTGAAATAAATTTCCACGGGCATAAAGGAGCAGTATTTTTCCAGCATGGCCCGAAGCTTGGATTCGGTCAAATACTCGATCTCGTCCTCTGCAATATGCATGATCACGGCCGTTCCGTGGGTCGTTCGCTCAGAAGAAAGCGTCTCGTAGTCGCCTGCCTCGTCACACACCCAGCGAAGAGCCGGTGCACCGGTATAGGATCTGGTATCCACTTCTACACGATCACTGACCATAAAGGCAGAATAGAAGCCCAGACCAAAATGACCGATGATCCCATTTTTGGCACCGTCTGCGCTTTCGTTTTCATAGGTCTGAATAAAGTCAACAGCCCCCGACAGAGCAATGTTGCCCAAATAACGGGATACCTCCTCCTCGGTCATACCGATTCCGTTATCTTCCACGGTCAGCGTGCCCGCTTCCTTGTCCACCGTAACGGTCACCCGAAAAGCCTCACCGTCGGAGCTCCAGTGGCCAAGCGATTCCAATCGCTTCAGCTTGGTGATGGCATCCGTCGCATTGGACACGATTTCGCGAAGAAAGATATCCTTCTCGGAATACAGCCATTTTTTGATAATGGGAAAAATATGCTCTCGGTCTACCGAGATACCGCCCTTACGGGCTTGCGTTTGATTTTGTTCCATGTTCTCACCTGATTCTGTTTTACTTTGCAGGCATCGATACACTCTCCGCCCTTCCTTTTATTTTATTCTCTTTCGGATTCAAAGTCAAGGGGAATATAAAAAATTTACATCCTCACAACATTTTTTCCGTGTTCTTTCCATCTTGCAAGGGTATTTTCTTTCTCATTTGACTTTTTCACATAAATCTATTGACAAAGCCTTTTTTTGTGGTATAATATGTATTTAGTGAGTAGGAATTTACCAACCCATTCTAAAGAAGGAGAAGCACATCGTGGATAACGGCGACGGGAACTGTCGAAGTACCGAGTTTTTTTGTTTGAAGCACCAATTGCATAGAGGAACGGATATGGCTGCATAACCTGCGTCGGGAGACTCAGGCTATGCTTTTTTGCGTTTTTTTGGATTTTTCTCCGATCCCTTCCTCTCACACCGTCTTCAAAATTGATTGATCAAAAATGAAATAAGGAGTATCATGATAGAAATTATTATTATGCTGGTCTGCCTGATTTTTTCGGCATTTTTTTCTTCCAGTGAGACCGCATATACCTCATTTAACCGAACCAAAATGAAAACAAAAGCAGCAGAGGGCAGGAAAAAAGCCGCACTTGCCATGAAGCTGTCCGATTCGTACGACAAATTGATTTCCACCATTCTGGTGGGCAACAATATCGTCAACATCACCCTGTCCTCCGTGGCCACCGTTTGGTTTGTCAAGCTGATGAACAACCACCCCTCGGCTCCTACGGTATCTACCGTTTTGGTAACCGTCGTGGTTTTGCTGATCGGTGAGATCACGCCCAAGGTTTTGGCCAAGGATTTTCCGGAAGCCGTTGCCATGGCCTTTGCACGCCCCTTGCAGGTTATTTTGATCCTGCTCTACCCCGTCAATGCGCTCTTTATGCTGTGGAGACGGATGCTGACCAAGATCTTCAAGAAAAAAGAAGAAACGGTCACTGAGGGCGAGTTGCTAACCTTGGTGGATGAAGCCCATGAGGATGGCAGCATTGACGAATACGACAAGGAACTGATTGAAAACATCTTTGATTTTGACGATCTCTCTGCCGCTGCCATTGCAACCCACCGTACCGATCTGGTCGTACTGTTTGAGGAAGAAGAACCCGAGCAGTGGGATGCGATCATTCGAGGCAGCCGTTTTTCCCGTTTTCCTCTCTGTCGGGAGAGTGAGGACAACGTGATCGGCATTTTGGATACCAAGCTTTATTTCCGCTTGGAGGATAAAAGCCGTGAAAATATTCTTGCCAATGCAGTACATCCCGTTTATTTTGTCCCCGAAACCGTTAAGTTGGACATTTTGTTCCGCAACATGAAGCAACGCAAAGAAAGTGTTGCCGTGGTGTTGGATGAATACGGCGGTGTTTTTGGTATCGTAACCATTACCGACTTGGTAGAATGCTTGGTCGGCGAATTTACCGAAAACGCAGAGGAAGAAACCAATGAGTGTCTCATCGAGATCATCGGTGCACAAACGTGGAATATTTGCGGTTCCGCTACCGTTGCAGAGGTAGAAGAAGCCTTGGCCTTGCAATTGAGGGATTGTGATTCCGATACCTTCAATGGCTATGTGCTGGGTCTATACGGCTCCATCCCCGAGGACGGATCGGAATTTGACCTCTCAACCGAGGAATTGGACATTCATATTACGAAAATTTGCGAGCATAAAATCGAAAAAGCGGTGGTCATCCGCAAGACTCCTGCAGAAACAACAGAGGAAGCAGAAGCGGATGCAGCCGAATAAGGAAGCAATATGAAAAAAAATAATCGAGAGGAAAACAAACGTTATCTAAAGCTGTTGGGTGTGATCTGTGCCGCTATTTTGTTTTATGGACTGATTATGCACCTTGGCATGGTGATCACCGCATTGGGCATTCTTTGGAAAGTCCTTCTTCCCTTCGTTTTGGGACTGGCCATTGCCTTTGTAGTCAATCTTCCCCTGCGCTTCTTGGAAAACAAGATCTTTTACAGCTGGAATCGGAAGAAAAGGCTGAAAAAGCTGAAAAGACCTCTTTGTCTGATCATCAGCTGGGTCATTCTGTTGGCCAGCTTCCTTGCGATCTTTGCCTTGATCCTTCCCAATTTGGTATCCACGGTAAAGGAATTTTTGGTTGCCTTGCCCGGATATATGGATCGCTTGGATCAAACACTGGCAGACTTGATTCAACGGTATCACCTCCCCATCAATCATGATACCATCAATATTAACTGGAGCTCTATCAGTAATTATGTGCTCAACTGGCTGAACTCGGAAAGCTCTTCCGTCACCAACGTGACTCTGGAGATTCTGTCCGGCACCATCACGGCCATGGCAAACCTGTTGATCGGTATTGTATTTTCGATTTACGTTTTGGCCTCCAAGGAATCCTTGGCACGGTTGGGAAAGAGCATTCTGTATTCCCATTTCAAAAAGGAACGTGCACAACAGATCCTTCAGGTTTGCACCATGTCCAACAAAGCATTTTCCGGATTTATTTCAGGGCAATGCATGGAAGCAATTGTCATCGGTGTTCTTTGCTATATCGGTATGATGATCTTCCAATTTGATACGGACACTTCTTTGATGGTGTCCTCTCTGATCTCCATCACGGCACTGATTCCTATTTTCGGAGCCATTGTGGGAGCCGTTCTGGGAGCGTTGATCATTCTGCTGATCAGCCCGTGGAGAGCATTGCTCTTCCTCGTCTTCATCTTGGTGCTCCAACAGGTGGAATCCAACGTTATTTATCCCAAGATCATGGGAAAATCCGTTGGTCTGCCGGGTATTTGGGTTCTCGTTGCCGTCACCGTGGGCGGTGGACTGGGCGGTATCCCCGGTATGGTCATCAGCGTTCCCACCGTCAGCGTTCTGTTTACCCTGTATGAGCGGTGGATGAACAAGAGATTGATCGAGCGAAACATTCACAAAAATATGCTGGTCTTCCAAGAGGACGGCGGACAAAACGAAGCACAGACCCACGTGGATTTTGATCATTCAGAGCCCGGCGGTCCGGACGAGGAAGACGATCAAGACGGATGGGATCACGACGATTGGACCGACTGGGAAAAGGAACATGCAGAACCCCAAGGATCGGACAACACACCAAAGGAAGAAAACGACAACGACGATTGAAGCACTTGACCGAAACGGTCTGAGTTCAATGAACATTTTCGGAGGAATCATGGACATTTTACCCCCCATATTATTGCAAGTATTTCTGATTATGCTTTCCGCTTTTTTCACCACCGCCAAGGTTGCCGTGGTATCGGTCAATGACAATAAACTGGCCTCCTTGAAGGCCAAGGGTGACAAAAAAGCTTGCCGCATTGCCAAGCTGACGGAGAAGCCTTCTCGCTTTCTCACTGTCATTCGCAGTGCCACTATGTTTTGTTGCGTTCTTTCCGGTGCTTGCGCCGCCTATTCCTTTGGCACCAGACTCGCACACGGGATCTACCGGTGGAAGCCCGTATGGTTCACAACCCTGCTCCGCTATCAGCTTTTGCTTTATGCGGCTATTACCGTTTCCGTCATCTTCTTTGCCTTTTTGATGTACGTGTTCGGATATGCGCTTCCCAAGGGCATTGCCGCCAAAAAGGCTGACGACTTGGCATTGAAACTTTCTTGGCTGATCCTTCCCGTGATCCGCTTGGCAACTCCCTTTGCCTTGATCGAAAGCGGAATTTCCGCAGGCCTGCTTCGCATCTTCGGCGGTAACAGCCACGAGGAGGAGGAAAAGGTAACCGAGGAAGAAATCCGTATTATGGTGGATGTCGGTACCGAAAAGGGTGCCATTGACGAGTCCGAAAAGGAGATTATTCAAAACGTCTTTGAATTCGACGACCTCTCCGCAGGCGATGTGGCCACACACCGTACCGATATTACCATGCTCTGGTTGGAGGAAAGCGACGAAAAGTGGGACGAGATCATCACGGGCACTTCTTTCTCCCGTTATCCGGTCTGCGATGAAAGTGCCGATAAGATCGTAGGTGTCCTTTCCACCCGAGATTACTTGACCTTGGAGGATAAATCCAGAGAAACCGTTATGGCAGAAGCCGTGCGTCCTGCCTACTTCGTTCCCGAAAGCGTAAAGGCTGACGTTCTCTTCAAGAACATGAAGGAGAAGAAAGAATTTTTTGCCGTGGTCTTGGACGAATACGGCGGAACCGCAGGCATCGTGACCATCAACGACCTTTTAGAGCGTTTGGTGGGTGAATTTAACACCAACGAGGACGAAGAAATGGATGACGAGCCTTTGATCCTGCAAGCGGAGGAAAGCAAATGGATCATCCGGGGAGAAGCCACGATGGAAGAGGTTCGTGAGGTGTTGGGAGATGCCATTGAAGAAGATGCCGAGGCGGATACCTTTAGCGGTTACGTTTTGGGACTTTACGGATCGGTTCCCACCGACGGCAGTACCTTCGAGGTGGAAACACCCACGATGAGCATTCGTGTCCTTTCGGTTTTGGATCACATGGCAGAACGCTGTGAAGTCCTTCTCCGCTCTGACGAGCCTGAGGATCCTGCTGATCCGGAGAAAAAACAAACCGTTTGATCGAAAAAGCAAACATGTAAAAAAGCTCTTGCCTGACTTGGATCGGGCAAGAGCTTTTTGAATAGAAGGGGGTGCGAAGCCATGTAAAATCTTGCTGTTTCGTGCCTTCCCTTTTGATTATACGATTGACAAAGAAAAAAATATATGCTATAATATTATGTATCTTAAAAATCTGCATGTTTTGCATGGAAAGGATCCAAAATCTATGTGTGCACAGCTTCTTTCTACCAAGCCCTACAAGGGAACCCGTGACTTTTACCCCGAGGATATGCGTCTGCGGAACTGGTTTTTCGGCAAGATCCGAGAGGCCTTGGCGTTGGCAGCCTACGAGGAATACAACGGCCCCATGTTGGAATCTTTGGAAATGTATATTGCCAAGAGCGGCGAAGAGATCGCCAACGAGCAGACCTATCACTTTACCGACCGAGGAGGCAGAGATCTGGCAGTCCGTCCCGAAATGACCCCCACGGTTGCTCGCTTGGTTGCCGCCAAGATCAATGAGTTGAATTTCCCCCTCAAGTGGTTCTCCATCCCCAACCTGTACCGCTACGAAAATCCCCAAAGAGGTCGCTTGCGTGAGCACTGGCAGGTCAACGTGGATATTTTCGGTTGCGATACCTATGAAGCGGATATGGAGGTCATTTCCACCGCTATTTTGCTGATGAAGGCATTCAATGCTGACGAAAGCATGTTTAAGGTTCACATTAACAACCGCCGCTTCTTTAATGATGTCATCGCCTCCATTGCGGGAACCGATGCAGAAGGAAGCCGCAAGGTCTCCAAAGTTGTGGACCGAAAGAATAAAATTCCCCGCCCTGCGTACGAAGCAGCTATGAAGGAGCTTGGTCTGGGAGACGAGCAGATCGCCCGGATCGATGCACTGTACGGTATGAACGTGGCAGAGGCTGCCGCTCTTTGTCCCGATTCTCAGGGTGCCAAGGAGCTGTTGGAGCTGTTCGGCGCATTGGAAAAAGCCGATATGACCCGTTACTGTGTCTTTGACTTCGGTATCATCCGGGGCTTGGATTATTATACGGGAACGGTGTTTGAGGTCTTTGACGAAGCTCCCGAAAACAACCGTGCTATGTTTGGCGGCGGACGGTATGATAACTTGGTTGGTCTCTTTGTAAAGAACACCAATATCACGGGCGTTGGCTTCGGCTTTGGCGATGTAACGCTGGAGAATTTCTTGGTCACTCACAAGTTGGTGCCCGATCTGACCAAGACCGGTGTTAAGGCACTGATCACTCGTTTTGCCGACGTTCCATACGAAAAATATTTGGAGCTGGTAGCCGCTCTCCGCAACGACGGCATCGTTTCGTCCCTGTATCTGGGTACGAAAAAATTCGGTAAACAGATCGACTACGCTGTCAAGGGGAACTTTACCCACATCTTGATCATGGGCGGAAGCGAGCTGGAAGCAGGAATTGTCAAGGTAAAGAATTTGGAAACCCGTGAGGAAACCGAGGTGGCATTGGACAAGCTGTCTGCCTTTCTCGGCGGCACAACCCTGTAACAACAAAGGAGACGTTCTATGATCGTCATGTTTTTGGCCCAAGGCTTTGAAGAGGTGGAGGCTCTCTGCCCACTGGATCTGCTCCGCAGAGCAGGTCTGGAGGTAGTCACGGTTGGCATTGGCGGCCGTGATATCACAGGTGCGCACGGTATTTGCGTGCGAGCTGACGTAGCAGATCACGAACTGGATCCCATCTGCGATGCCGAAATGATCTTTTTGCCCGGAGGGATGCCCGGAACGCTCCATTTGGGTGAAAGCGAGACCGTCCGTTCCTGCATTCTCCACGCTTGGCAAGGCGGCCGCTATTTGGCTGCCATCTGTGCTGCTCCGTCGATTCTCGGGGATATGGGGCTTTTGCAAGGAAAAGAAGCCATTTGCTACCCCGGCTTTGAGGACCGTCTTACGGGAGCTACCGTTTCTACGAAAAAAATTGTGGTGGACGGCAACGTGATCACAGCCGCCGGCATGGGTGTTGCGTTGGAAATGGGACTGACGTTGGTTACCTTGCTTTGCGGTGAGGAAAAGGCTTGTGCGTTGCGTTCTGCCGTGATTGCAGACTGATATGCACACACTCCTCAACGAAAAGAAAAGACTCCGAGCCCATTGTACCGCCATTCGCAACGGTATTTCTTTACAAGACCGAGGAGCGATGGATCGGGTGCTTGGACACCGTATTGTCTCCTTGTCCGCCTTTTTGGCGGCAGACACGATTCTTCTGTACGCTCCCATTCAGAGCGAACCCAATCTGCTGTCGGTAGCCGAAGCGGCATTTCGTCAACAGAAGCAAGTGGCTTTTCCCCGTTGTCAGACCGACACCTGCACCCTTCGATTCTATTTGGTTCACTCGCTCTCAGAGTTGACAGTGGGTGCCTTTGGAATCGTTGAGCCAAGGGAGGGATGCCAAGAGCTTCTCCCACAACAAACCCAATGTTCCCTCTGTATCGTCCCTGCCCTGGCTTATGATCGCTCCGGCTTTCGGATCGGCTACGGGAAGGGTTACTACGACCGTTTTTTACCGCATTTTTCCGGTATATCCATGGGAGCCGTTTACAGCACGCTCCTATTAGAAACTTTGCCAAAAGAGCCCACCGACCAACGGGTTGAGTGGATCGTAACCGAAAAGGAGGTGCGAAGGGTCCATGGCTGATGCCCCGTTCCAACAAGCGGCGGATCAAACCGATACCGCAACCAAAGAAAAACGCCCTCGCAAACCCAAGCGGGATCGCATCATTCAACTGACACCCTCTGTTTTGGTGCTGGCAACCTATTTCCTGCTGTTGGCATCCAAGATCATCGACGTAACTCTACTGACAAGAGACAATCAATACTTTAGTGTGATCCTTTTGCAAATGATGATCTTTCTGCTCCCCGGTGCCGTTTGGTGTATCTTCTCGGGTGACCGTTATATGAAAGGGCTTCGTTTGGCGCCGCCCAAAAGGCTGAGCTCGATCCCTCTGATCCTATCCGCCGCACTGATGCTGATGTCGGGCAGTCTGCTTCTCAGCTTGCTGTTTGGCGGCATGGACTCCCTGGCCGGTAGCTTTTCTCTGTATGAGGATACCTTTATTGCCAAAAGCACGGGCACGGTATCCAACAAGATTTATCTGGTTTTGGCCTATGCGGTTCTCCCTGCCCTGTGCGAGGAATTTGTTTATCGGGGAATCTTGTGCTTTGAATATGAACGGGGCGGCGTTCCCAAGGCTGTCTTACTCTCCTCCCTGTTCTTCACCATACTCCATTTCAGCTTGCAAAATCTTCCCGTTTATCTGTTTTCGGGTATGATTTTGGCACTAACCATGTATGCCTGTCGTTCGGTCTGGGGAGCGGTGATTGCCCATTTCCTTTATAATCTATTCGGCCTGTTCGGACAGCCCTATATGAATACGCTGTATCGGATCACAGGCAGTAAAACCCTGTTTTTGATTCTGGTCACCGTTTGTTTCTTGGGAGCTGCTGCCATCTTTTGCAGTATGGCGGCAAGGCTTTACCGCCAATATCTGTATGCGGCCATGTCAGCCGATTACCGAAAGCCTGTCCATGCAGGACCTGCCGAGCTGTTTCGTGCCGTACTGCAGGTGGCAAAGGAGCCCACCACCATTGCCTGCTTTGCGGTTTACGTGCTGGCTCTGCTGATTTCTGTTTTTTAGCATCATATTCCAAAATCAACAATTAAAAATCTGCATAAAAAACTCCTTTCGGGTCGATGCTTACAGTATCACATCATTTCCGAAAGGAGCTTTTTTATGGTACGAAACATAGCTTGGATGCTGTTGACCCTGGCACTTCTCATTGTCATTTTGGGAGTGCTCCCCGTTCACGGCGAAGCCGAAATTTACGAAACGGTTCTTCGCCTTCACGTGCTTGCCAATTCCGACAGCGAGGAGGATCAAGCCTTAAAACTGGCCGTACGAGATGCGATTTTGAAGGAAACCTCCGTACTGTTCGCCTCTTGCAACACCAAGGAAGAAGCCATGGCCGCCGTGGAAGCCAACCGTGAAGCCATCCTTCGTATTGCGGAGGAAACCTTGCGAAAAGCGGGATGCCAAGACACCGTTACCCTTTCTCTCGGCGAGGAGGAATATCCCACACGAACCTATGAGAGTATGGCCTTTCCTGCGGGAAGCTACGTGTCGTTACGGGTCGTGATCGGTGAGGGCGAGGGGCAAAACTGGTGGTGCGTTCTCTTTCCACCCCTCTGTATGTCCGCCGCCGTTTCGGAGAACGGAACGGACGGTGAGGATGCCTTTATTTCTGTTGGATTGACCGAGGATCAGTACAAGATCATCACCGAGACCGATGAACCTGCCTATCGCATCCGCTTCAAAGCGTTGGAAATTTTGAAGCAATGGGCAGGATAATGCAAAAAGCGGATACGGCTATGCCGTATCCGCTTTGTTACGTTACTGAGTGACCGTATAAACCGTATCACCGTTCACTGTATTGGTAACCAGTGTATATCCGTCGGCGGCAACCACACCGATATTGGTTAGGCTTGCCCCCTCCTCAACGATCACACTTGCGCTTCCGGTCAGAACAAAGTTCACAACACCGGCTCCATCATAGACGGAGAAATCTGCATCTGCCTGAACCGTTACCGTTTGGCCGTCTCCCAAAGCAAGAGAAGCATCCCAGCCGGCCTGTTCAATCACAGCATAGGTACCGTTCAGTTCGGGATTTCCGTAAACCCAACTGCTTACAACCGTATCGGTTTTGTACGCACCCTTAACAAAAATCAGGACGCTATCGACGATATCAGATTCTTCTACGCCCCAAATGGGAAGCGTAGTATCCTGATGATTGGACTTGGTTACAACCCACAGGAAAGAATCCTCCATGTTGAAATCAACAGTGGCAGTTCCGCCGTAGCTTCTGGCATAGACAATGCTTCGAGGACCATACATGTGCATATTGGAGCGAACAATATCAACATTGATTGTTCCACCGCCTTGGAAGGTGATAGCGTTACCGTTATTATCCTCAGAACCGTGCCAACCCTTGTTGTAGGTATAGATCTCACTGTCGGTGACCTCTGCTGTGACAGCATCCTGTCCCCAAACTGCGATGACAGAACCGGCATTGCTACCGTTGTACTGGTTGCAATCGATCACGCTATTGCGCACATAGAACTCGGTTTCCACCAACCGCTGATTGTTGGTGTGGCCGCCTACAAAAATGGTAGAACACTGAACTGTGCTGTTTTCAATCGTCAAAACAGCCTTACCTTCTTGGATTCCATCCGTAATTCTTGCATTCAAGCTTCCACCCAAAACTACGTTTGCGTTGGAAATCGTAAGTTCAACAGGGGTCTCTTTGGTACCGTAAGCAGTCAAACCGCAGGACAACGTATTATCACCCACAAGAGTAACCTTTCCGTTCAGGGTAACAGAAGGAGCCGTCACATGATCAAAGGTTAAGGTGCTTCCGTTGCCGACCTTTTCAATCGCAATGGCATCGGCAAATTCACCGCTCAAAACAAACTCCTTGTTTTCTTGAGCGAAATCAATGCTACCGATGTTGTCCGCACTCACTCGAGTCGGCACGGTGGGAATGGCAATCGTTACCCCCTTGTAAACGATGAAACTGTCATTATCCTTGGCTTCCCTTGCAGGATCTACCACACCAAAACCGATATCTTGTGCCAACGTGTAGGTATCCTTGTAGAGCTTGGTACCGGAGGTAGCGTTGATGGTCAAATCACCCTTAATCTCACCGGCAAGATCGGCTACATGGTAACCCGTACCAATACCGGCAGCGTAGGTACCACCCACAGCCGTGATCGTGTTATCCGCTGTACCTGTAATCTGAATGGTCGTTCTGGAAACATCACCGTGGCTCTTACAGTGCGTATTATAGCCACTACCGATACCTGCACCGTAGC
>JAFTRT010000039.1 GCA_017462145.1 Clostridia bacterium | reverse complement strand
GCGTACGACAATGTCGTACGCACCTCTTCTGTTTGCCTTAAGAAACGTCCTGATCCCGACAGATCCATTCTCCCCGAAGCAAAGCCGACAGCTCCTCCTCGGTGGTCATATCGGTGGTAAAGGAAAACTCCTCCAACAGCAAGCGTTTGGCACGCTTGGCGGCGTTTTCATCCACAATACTGTTTCGCTTTCCTTTTTCCTGTTCCCGATCCATCAGCGTCAGAAGCATGACGATCAGTTCCTCTCGCTGACCGTTGGCCAAAATCTCCCGAAACCGATTGTTCCGCAACCGACTCTCTGCAATCCACTCCATCCGAACCTCACGAAGCGAATCCACCAGACAGCAGATCTCCCGGGCAGACAGCAAAGGCTGCATCTGCGAGACCAAACGCTCGTTATCAACGGGAACGTACACAGTAGACTTAACATCCTGCATGGGAGAGAGCACATAGTACCGATTTTTTTGACCGCCAAAGGCCTCTTCCCGAATATCCGAAATTCGGCAAACGCCCTCCGACCGATAGCTGACCCATCTTCCGATCTCAAACATCTTGACCCCTCCTTGCTGGTTTCTCCCTTTTATTATATCATATTTTGAGTGGGATTTCAAAAGACAAAATCAACAAAAATCAAGCCATATAGATTGTTCAAGATTCCCAATCACCCCAGCCGGCACACGCCTGCGGCAAGTCCCAGTTCCTCACAGCAGATCTCTTCCCGACGGTGGCAAGTAAAGAGCAGGATCTGTCCGCCGTCCCGTGCATAGGCATCCAACAGAGATAGACACGGGGCAAGGCGGGTATCGTCGATCTGACACAGCGCCTCATCCAACAGCATCGGTGCTCGCTCCGTCCGATAGATCTGCTCGGACAGCGCAAGCCGAAGTGCCAGATAGGCCAGCTCCTTGGTGCCGCCGCTCAACCATTCCTCGCCTACCAAATAACCGTCCTGCAGTTGCATCAGAGAGATGCGGAGATCCGATGTGACACGAACAGAATCATACCGTCCGCTGCTGACACGGGCCATCCAGCCTCCCGCCCGTTCGGTCAAAGCAGGGGTCACACTGCCCTGCACAGACTGTTCGGCTTTCTCCAAAGAAGCAATGGCCAGCTCCAAGGCCTCGTAGTAGGCACGGTCATTCTCATATTGCTCGGTCAGTTCGGCCAACTCATCCCGTAAGGAAAAGGGATCTTTTGCGCTGCTCATCAGAAGCAACCGTTCTCGCTCTGCGGTATGCACGTGATCCTCCACGGTGCGAAGCTTTTCTTCCTCAAAGCGGCATTTGCGGTTCAACTCCTCCAGCGTTTCCGAGGTGATTTCCTCTGCCCCCCGAGGGAACGAGGCCTTGAGTGCCTCCTCGTCATATTCGGACAGTGCTTGCCGTTCTTCCTCTGCTTGCCGCTCCAAAACCGCCAACCGAGTAGCCGCCGCCTCTCTTTGGCGAACCTTCGCCTCCAATTGCCCAATTCTCTCCCAAAACAAGTCCGACAGTTCCTCAGCCGTCACAACTGTTTCGACCATTTCCAACCCCAAAAGCGTACGCAAAGCATCCTCGGATCGTTTGCAAGCCGCCTCGGCAAAGCCCAGCTGGATCACAGCATTTTCCCGATCGTCTTTCCATTGTCGCTCCCGGGCGGCTTCTTCTTCACAACGTTGCAGATATGCAAGCAGATCGGAGATTTTTTGCCCGAAAAATGAAAGCTTTTCCTTATATTCGTGATGTGCCTTGGCTGCCTTCCACCAACAATGAAAGGCACCTAACCAAAAAAGAGTGTGCGATGGCAGAAGCACAAATGGAATCCACTCAATTTGGAACAATTGGATGAACATCCCAACCAAATTCACGATGATCAACACCGCCAAACCAATTCCAAACAAAATCGCTCCTTGCAGCAGCTTTGTCTTCGCCAGCTCTCTTGGGGCAAGAATGCGGTTCATTATGTTTCCCGCACCGCCCTTTTTCTCGATCATGCGGCCAAGGGAAGCCAATGACTCGTCAACGGTTTTCGTCTCTGCTTCGGCTACCTCCGCCGCCGCCTTTTTTCTATCCTCCTCTGCATCCTGCCAAACCCTTTCCGCCGCACGCAGAGCCTCCACCTGCTCCCATTGGGGTGCTCTGCCGTTTGCTTCCTCCTCTGCGGCAAGGATTGCATGCTGGGATCGCACCTCTTCCTCTTTCTTGTGTAGCTCCTCAAAGCGCCGAAGGATCCAAGCACGGTGATATTGCTCCCGCCGTTCTCGCAATTGGGTCACTCGTTCGGACAGTGTCTCCCGTTGCCGCTGGCTCGATGCAATCCGTTCGCCGACCCGATTGATCTGCAAGGCCGTGTTGGTGGCCTGCTCCAAGGCCCCTCTCTTTTCTGCCATTTGAACGGCAAGAGTGGGGATTCGTCCTCCCTTTTTGTTTTTGTGCATATACTCGGTGCGCACCCGATCCATCTTTTTGCGGATGCGAACCAGATCCACCGTTTCATCCCCTGCGGTCATCAGATTGCCCAAGGCCGAGGCGATCTTGGCACGATCCAAGGCGGTTCCCATCATCTGCCCCACGGCGGCGGTACTTTCAAACACCTCCTTGGGAACCCCCAACAGCCACTCTCCCGGCTCACCCTCCTGCCGTACAGTCTCCCCCGTTCGGCAATCGGTCACCTGACAGGTCTGCTCTGCGGAGCGTGCGCCCGTTGGAGCATACCGACGGTACAGGCGAAGCTCGCCCTGCTCGGTCTCCACCACCATACTGCCCTCGGCAGTATGGGTCTTCCAGTTGACGGCACGACCGTATTCGTTCGGATCTGCCGTCTTTCGTCTGGTCAGACCGTACAGCATAAACTTAATGAAGCCCAGCACCGTACTCTTGCCCGACTCATTGTCACCGCAGATGATCTGCAGACCGTCTGACAGGATCAGCTTGGTATCCTGCAAACCGCCAAAGGAAACGATATTCAGCTCTTTGATCCTCATACGGTCGTTTCCCCCTTCAGATCCACAAAATTTTTATCCTCAATGGCCAAAAGACCGATCCGTAACGCATACAACGCCCGTTGCCGTTCCGCAGGATCATCGCTTTCCAGCTTCGGAGCCAACGTACGATAAAACGCCCCCCGTATTCCCGTGTCCTTGGCCAGATAGGCACCGTTCAGCGTGGGAACCGTGCGATCTTTCACCTCAAAAGAAGCAAATCGGTTGCCAAAGGAAAAGCCCCTCAGCAATACCTCCTCCACGGTGCGGTCGGAAGTCATCCCCGTCAGCACCAACCGCAGGCAAATACGGTTACAAACCTCGCCCTCCCATTGAGAGGCAATCCCCTCGGCGGCAGACAGGATCTCCTCGGGAGAATTGGCACCGCTTACGTCCAACTCCCGAATATAAAATGCATACTCGGAGGTGATGCACCGTCGGATCTCGGTCTCTCCGTTCTCTACGGTCACCAACCAAACGCCGCCTTCTCCCTCCTCATCAAAGCTCCGCCCCTCCGGAAAACCGCAATAACGTGCCTGCTCCAAGCTACCGCTCCGATTGTGAACGTGCCCCATGGCAGCATAATCAAAGGCGAATTTGTCCAGATCCGACCGAGTGACGGGAGCGTACTTGGACAGGGGATCGGACAGATCCCCGTGAGCGCACAGCAGGCGCACCTCTCCCTCTGCCTTTTCGGGTGCCTGTGCGGTCAGCAAAGGACGATCGGGCATGGCCGCTCCCGAAAAGGCATAACCGTAAACGGCGACGTTGCATTCGGGAAATTCATAGCACTGCACCTCTTTGGAATTGAAGACGTACAGATTTTCCGGCAAACCGTCTTTGGCATAGAAAGAGCCTGCCTCGTATGGATCGTGATTGCCGGGAGACACCAAAACGGGACGTTGAAACCGGGTTACCAAGGAACAAAACAGCATCTCGGTCTCATGGGTGACCACACGGCTGTCAAATAGGTCGCCTGCGATGAGAATCAAATCACATTGCTCCGCCTCGGCAAGAGCAAAAATACGGCGCAGAACCGCTCTGCCCCGCTCTCGCATGGCTTCCCCTCCCAAAACACCGTATTGATGGAAGGCACTGTCCAGATGCAAATCTCCCGTGTGTAACAGCTTCATACCGTCCTCCTTGGAATATACTGTCCTTATTATAGCATATTTTTTCTTTGTATGCAAGAGATCTCTTTTTGCATATACTGTACCAAATTTCAAAAGGAGGCTCGTCATGCTGATTCCCATTTCCTACAACCGTTCCCGTGCTGTGGAGTACGCCCGACGGTGGGCACTCTCCCGCAATCCCCTTTTCTCCGATTTTGCGGGGTTCGGAGGAGATTGCACCAATTTTGTTTCCCAATGTATTCTGGCCGGCTGCGGCGTGATGAATTTCACCCCTACCTTCGGGTGGTACTACATCAACCCCGAAAACCGTGCTCCTGCTTGGTCGGGGGTCGATGAGCTGTACCGCTTTTTACTGCGCACCCCCGACTTTTTGCAAGCAAACGGAGGAATCGGCCCTTATGCCACCGATGCCCGTGCCGAGCGGCAGGTAGCAGTGGGAGATGTGATCCAGCTGGCCAATGACCAGGGAGAATTTTACCATACCCTCATCATCAGCGAGATCACCCCCGATGATGTTCTGGTCTGTGCTCATACCAACGACGCATTGGATCGCCCCCTGTCCGAGTATTCCTACGCCTCCCTCCGTGTACTCCATCTTGAAGGAGCGATCCTCCTGTTGAATGATGAAGCCGCCTACGAAGCACTTTTGAGCGGAAGTTCTTTGGAGACTCTTTTAGGGCCTGTCTGAGCACCCTTTTTTCCATCGCAAACATGCAAAACCGCTCTTTCCCGCCACGAATCAACGTGGCGGGTTTTTCTTACGGAAAACCCCTTGATTTACCGATTCTTTTATGGTATAATGTTGACATCCGCCATACATTTTATGCCAATTGGCGCAGATAGAAGGAACGAACATGAAAATCACCCATTGTCTAACCGACTCCAAGCCATCCCTCTCCTTTGAGGTATTCCCACCCAAGACCGACACTGCATTTGAAAGCGTCAAGCATGCCACCGAGGAGATCGCCAAACTGCGCCCCTCCTTTATGAGTGTTACTTACGGTGCCGGAGGCGGAACCAGTCAATATACGTTGGAGATTGCAAAAAACATCAAGGCGCAGTACGGCGTACCCACCGTGGCACACCTGACCTGTGTTTCCTCCACACGGCAAACCGTGAAGGAACGAATTGCAGATATCCAAGCGGCAGGAATTGAAAACGTCATGGCTTTGAGGGGAGATATCCCCGCCGAACTGTTGGCGGCCGATCGCTCGGGTTGGGATTACCGCCACGCTGTGGAACTGGTGCGAGAGCTGAAAGAATCGGGAGCTGATTTCTGCATCGGAGGTGCCTGCTACCCCGAGATCCATCCCGAAAGCAAGCATCAAAAGGAGGACATCCTCTACCTCAAGGAAAAGGTGGATGCCGGTTGCTCTTTTCTGACCACTCAAATGTTTTTCGACAATCATCTGCTCTATAATTTTCTGTATAAGATCCGTGAGGCGGGAATCACCGTTCCCGTTCTCCCCGGCATCATGCCCATCACCAACGGCAATCAGGTCGAACGTGCCGTCAAGCTGTCCGGCTCCTTTGTGCCTCAGCGCTTCAAGGCTTTGGTAGACCGCTTTGGCTCTACTCCTGCCGCCATGAAGCAGGCGGGAATTGCCTATGCCACCGACCAGATCATCGATCTGTTTGCCAATGGAATTGACCACGTGCACGTCTATTCCATGAACAAGCCCGATGTGGCGGAGGCCATTCTCCGCAATTTGTCGGATATTTTGGCATGAAGGCCGCTCCTGTTGATCGGATGTCAACCATCCGTTCGCCACGCAACCATCTGAACCTTCCTGTCTGAAAACAAACCCTTTTGAAATGAGGAAACCGTTATGAAGATCACCGAATATATGAAGAATCACCTCCTGTACCTGGACGGCGGAATGGGAACCCTGCTTCAAGCAGAGGGGCTCTGCGGGGGAGAACTGCCCGAGCATTGGAATCTGACCCACGGAGAGACGATTACACGCATTCACCGCTCTTATTACGATGCGGGAAGCAACGTGGTTTGTACCAATACTTTCGGTGCCAACCGTCTCAAGTTCTCCTCTGAGGAGCTGGAGACCATCGTTGCCGCCGCCATCCGTCACGCACAACAAGCGGCTCGCACCTCCGAGAGCGCACAGCCCAAGTGGGTCGCTCTTGACGTAGGCCCTACGGGGCGGATGCTCAAGCCATACGGAGACTTGGATTTTGAGGATGCCGTATCGATCTTTGCCGAGACCGTCCGTTTGGGCGCTCGGTACGGTGCGGATCTGATCTTCATTGAGACCATGAATGACAGCTATGAGACCAAGGCGGCATTGCTGGCCGCCAGGGAACATTGTACCCTTCCCGTCTTTGTCTCCAATGCTTACGGAGCGGATGGCAAGCTGATGACGGGAGCTTCCCCGGAGGCCATGGTGGCCATGTTAGAGGGGATGGGAGCCGATGCCATCGGCATGAACTGCTCCTTGGGACCCAAGCTTTTGGGAGACGTTGCACGCCGTTATCTGCAATGTGCCTCGGTGCCCGTATTGCTCAAGCCCAACGCAGGACTTCCCAAGCTGATCGACGGCAAAACGGTCTATGACCTCTCCCCCGAGGAATTTGCTCACGACTGTGCCGATCTGATCACGGAGGGCATCCGCATTGCGGGCGGCTGTTGCGGTACGACGCCCGATTTCATTCGGGCACTGACGGCCAAGACCGCCCACGCCGTGCCCCTCCCCATTACTCCCAAATACCAAACTTGCGTATCCTCCTACACCCACGCCGTGAAGTTGGGAGAGCACCCCGTGCTGATCGGTGAACTCATCAACCCCACAGGCAAAAAGCGTTTCAAGGAAGCACTTCGGGCAGGGGATATGGATTATATTCTCAACGAGGGACTGGCCCAACAGGAAAAGGGCGTTCACCTGCTGGACGTCAACGTGGGACTTCCCGAAATTGACGAAAAGACCGTCCTGACACAGGCGGTTTGCGAGCTGCAGGCCATTCTGGATCTGCCCTTGCAGATCGATACCGCCGATCCCGTTGCCATGGAGGCCGCCTTGCGCCGCTACAATGGAAAGGCTATGCTCAACTCGGTCAACGGAAAACAGGAAAGCATGGAGGCTGTCTTCCCCCTGGCTCGCCGTTACGGTGGTGTGGTGGTTGCCCTGACCTTGGACGAGAACGGGATCCCCGAGACCGCCGAGGAGCGCTTGGCCATCGCCAAGCGGATCTTGGCTCGTGCAGAGGAATACGGCATCCACAAAAAGGATCTGCTGTTCGATCCTTTGGCAATGGCAGTCAGCGCCGATGCCCGTGCGGCATCCGAGACCCTTCGTGCGGTAGAGCTGATCCGCCGTGAGCTGGGTTGCTGTGTCTCCCTTGGGGTTTCCAACGTATCCTTCGGGCTGCCTGCACGGGATCTGCTCAACAGCACCTTCTTTGCCATGGCTTTGGATCGAGGACTCTCGGCAGCCATTATGAACCCTTACTCCCAAGATATGATGAAGACCTATTACGCCTACCGCAGTCTGATGGGTCTGGATGAAAATTGCAAGGACTATGTGGCCTTTGCCCGGGATCTGCCCTGTCCGACCCCCACTGCAACACCTGCCGCCAAGCCCGCCGTCAAAACAGAAGAGACGGGGGCGCTGATGCATGCTATCGTCAAGGGGTTGAAAGAAGAAGCGGGGCGGTTGGCGGCCGAGGCCTTGCAGACCACCGAGCCCATGCGATTGGTACAGGAGCAGATCATCCCTGCTCTGGATCGGGTCGGTGTCGGCTTTGAAGAGCAAACCATTTTTTTGCCGGGGCTTTTGATGAGTGCCGAGGCGGCCAAGGCAGCCTTTGAAGCGGTCAAGACCTACATCCAAGATCAATCGGATTCCGCTCCCGAAGCAACATGTGCCGTGGTGTTAGCCACGGTCAAGGGTGATATCCACGACATCGGAAAGAACATCGTCAAGCTGATGTTAGAAAATTACGGCTTTGCCGTCACCGATCTGGGACGTGACGTTGCACCGGAGGACGTAGTGGCGTGTACCGTTCGTCTCCATGCGCCCATTGTGGGACTGAGTGCCCTGATGACCACCACCGTCCCCGCCATGGAGGAAACCATCCGTTTGCTCCGTCGGGAGGCACCTTGGTGCAAGGTAATGGTGGGCGGTGCCGTGCTCAACGAAGAATACGCCCGCGCCATTGGTGCCGACTGCTATGCCAAGGATGCCATGGAAGCGGTTCGATGTGCGGAAGAGCTGAAAAAAGCCTTGGAACAACCAACCTCTTGAAAGGAGAGCCCGAATGAAACGAATCCAACAAGGAATTGCACTCCTCCTTCTGATTGGAACGGTCTGCCTGCTGTCCTCCTGCGGTGCATTGGCACTGGTGGGGAGCAGATTAGCCGCCGCAGAGGAAAAGGACTGTCATCACAGCTTCGGTGCTTGGTCGGTCAAGCGTGAGGCAACCTGTACGGAGACAGGGATCCGGAAACGGGTCTGCGCACTTTGTGAGGAAAGCGAGGAAGAAACGCTTCCCGTCACGGGGCACACCGAGGTGATCGACGAGGAGACCGATCCAACCTGCTTGCAGGCTGGCAAGTCCCAAGGCTCTCACTGTGCCGAGTGCGGCACGGTTCTCACCGAGCAGACCGAGATCCCCATGCCCGGCTATACGGCCACCGAGATCAATGACCAAGCCATCCGCTACGTGGGCGAGATCATTACCTACAACAAGGCGGGCACCGCCCTTTCCTTGGGAACCGGGGTGGTCTACAGCTCCGATGGCATGATATTGACCAACTATCACGTGATTGAGGGAGCTTATTCCGCCAAGATCACCATCAACGGTGCCTCTCACACCGTGCGCAACGTATTGGCCTATGACAAAGACATCGATCTTGCCGTCCTGCAGATACGGGGCAGTGACTTTGAGCATGCAACTCTGTGCTCCGAGGCCGTTCCCGTTGGAAGCAAGGTCTATGCCGTGGGCTCTTCCAAGGGTCTGACCAATACCTTCTCTCAGGGCATTGTAACCTATTATGACCGTGTGATCGACAACGTCCGCTATCTCCAGCATGATGCTTCCATTACCAACGGCAACTCCGGCGGCCCTCTCATCAATGAGTACGGTGAGGTAATCGGCATCAACACGTGGGGTGTGGCCGATTCACAAAACCTGAATTTTGCCGTGTTCGTTGCCGAGCTTCGCCGATTGGATTTTGATACTCCCATGACCATGGCAGAATTTTACCGAGCCAGCTATTCGCCCGAGGAGATTCTGCTCAACTGGCTGTTGCAAAACATCGACTACGAGGACGATACCGTGATCCGTGCCGACTATGTCGTGGAGGATACCTTCTATTCCATCTGCTACGGCGTGCAAACCGATATTCTGTTTGTTGACGTGCTCTGGTCCTTTGACGACGGCACCGAGATGTATTTGATGGTCAATCTGACCGACGATGACGAGGAGCATCTCTTCTATGCCGACTATTACCAAGGCAACACCACGCTGCATCAGTCCAACGGAATTCTGATCGGTTCTTCCTTTACCGAAACGTCTCCCTTACTCTACACCGAATCCGATGGCTTGGATCCGGATGACGCAGGCTTGACCGAGGTCTATCAATTGGGAATTTGCGACCTGCTTTCTTGGTTTGAGTGGTACATGGATGGCTACTCGGTAGGCGTCAGTCTGGCAGATTTCGGCTTTACCGCCTACGAGGCATAACCCATGAAAAAAAGAATGGTTTGCCTGCTACTCTTCCTCGGTCTGCTCTGCACAGGCTGTCAAAGCGGCGGTGCCCTTTCGGACGGAGAGGAAACCACCTCCCCTCAAGAGACCACCTCTCCCCCTGCGGAGACGACCACCTCCTCCTTGACCCATCAGGATATTGTACCGGTCAAGGCAGAGACCTGCGAGATGAGAGCCTTTCGGAACGGAACACTCCGCCGTGTGCTGGGAATGCCTCTGCCCAAAAGCTGGGAGTTCCAAAAGGATCTCTCCCTTGGCTGGGAGATTGTACGCAACGGGACTCGGATCGGTACCATGGGAACCGACAATTTCGAAACAGAAGGCTGGGTTCTTGTACAATCCCAATCCTTGGAGAGAAGCGGTGTTCGCCTGGAAATCTGTATTGAACGCAACGATACAACTGCCCCCACGGCTTTCCGCTACCGATTGGAGATGGAATACGATCACCTCGATCAGATCCTCCACTCCACCATGACAGTGGATTACGCCGAAATGGCCGAATTCACCTTGACCAAGATCAAAGGAAATATCGGCATCGTGGAGCTATCCACCGATCCCGCCTTGGGCACGGTCCCCTTGCCTGCGTCTCGGCGATCGATCCTCATTTTGG
>JAFTRT010000003.1 GCA_017462145.1 Clostridia bacterium | reverse complement strand
CAGCCAGTAGCAGTCGTTTTTGTTGTAAAACAGCGAGCCGCTGACCAATACCTCACCTGTTTGGTGCAAAATGGCAGTTCTGGTGGCAGGATCCCACGTGACCGATAAGCCAAAGGCTTGTGCTAAAGGACGAATGGGAAGAAACAGTCGATCACTGATATTGCGAATGGGTTGACCGGTGTAAAAATACCGTCCGTTTGCGGTGATGTATGTACCGTGATTGGGTACGTCAATCGTTACGCCGTTCTTTTTGACCGTCGCTACGTTGGTCTTGCCGTTCCATGTGATGGAATCGACACCCAAAGCGTCGCAAAAACTTCGAAGCGGAATATACGTCACCGAATTGAGAATGGCTGCCTCTCCTTCCAGAATCTGTTGTCCGTTTAACGTTACTCGTACCGTAGCTGCATCTGCGGGAAAGTCGTATTTCCAATTCGATGCCGAGGCCGTTATACTGCCCCCCAATATGCCACCTACCATCAAAACCGTCAAAAATGCGGCCAGGAGCCGCCCAAATCGGGTTCGATTTGCTTTGGTTCGGATCAAATCTTGTACCTCCTTCTTTTTGATCTCCACCGTCGGGGATCCTCGTCTTCCTCCGATTTTCCCCAAAAACGGCTGTCCCTATTTTACCATACTTTCACCTAAGATTCAACTTGTAAGTTTTGGTAAGCAGGTGGATGCGGAGGATGCGGTTTTGCTATACAATGGATCGGAAGCATAAACCTTTTTTTGTGCAGTTCTTTTGGGAGATTGAGGGTCTTTTCTTTCAAGAAAAGACCCTCAAAAACCACGCCCCCATGCCAAACAAAGCGTAGGGCGCAATCCTTATTTGTGTGAAGTTCTTTGGAGTTTTGGAACCGCAATGTTTGCGTAGCAAACTTGCCCCGAAGCGAAGCGGAGGATGTCTCATCAAGAAAGGTTCCATAAACCGCATCTCCTTACTTCAGCATAGCGGCGCCGATGATACCGGCATCGTTGCCCAGGGTAGCGATACGGATTTCGGTACGCAGAGCCATATCACCGCCGTACTGTTCGCCGCGAATGATTGGCAGGAGTGCATCGATGAGGGACTGTCCCTCACCGGACACGCCGCCGCCGAGGGGAATCACCTCAGGCTGGAAGATATTGATAATATTGGTCAAGCCGGTCGCCAGGTATTTCACGTACCGATCATACACCTCTTTTGCGGCCTCATCGCCTACACGCATGGCATCGCAAGCGGTTCTGCCGGAGATTTTGGGCTTATCGGTCATGATAGTAGGACGGCCGGTTGCCCGACACTCCTCCAGCTTTTCCCGAGTCATACGAATGAGAGCGGTAGCGGAGGAATAGGCCTCCCAACAGCCCCGTCTGCCGCAGGAGCAGGGAGCGCCGTCCACCTCAATGACGATGTGACCCAGCTCGCCGCCTGCGTGGTTAAAGCCGGAATAGATCTCGTTGTTGAGAATGATACCGCCGCCGACACCGGTTCCCAAGGTAATCATCACGCTGTTTTTCGTACCCTTGGCCGCACCAGCTACGGCCTCGCCCCAAGCGGCGGCGTTGGCATCGTTTCCGATCCGAACCTTGGGAAATCCCGTCCGCTCCTTCAGGAGATCGGCAATGGGAAACTGGCGGAAGGGCAGATTGTTGGCGTACTCCACCACACCCGTCTCGCTGTTGGCAATACCGGGAGAGGCAATTCCCACGCTCTCGATCTCCTCCTTGGCCACACCGCTCTCTTGGCAGACTGCCAGACAAAGAGCGGCAATATCGTCCACGATCTGTTCACCGGGACGGTCCGCACCCGTAGGACAGCTTTTTTTGAGCAGAAGCTCCGCATGTTCGTTGACCAAACCGACGGCAATATTGGTTCCGCCCAAATCAACACCGATTCTGTACATATTCAATCCTCCAATTTCTAATTCTGTGATGAATGTTCTTTTTTACATAAGGAAGGACAAAGATCCCGCAAGGGGCATTGTCCGCACTTGGGAGCACGAGCGGTGCACACATCTCGTCCGAACCAAACGATGCGGTGGCAAAAATCCGCCTGCACGGGTCCGTCGATCAATCGGGACATGATCTGCTCGGTCTTGAGGGGATCCTTTTGCCCCTCGGGGTACGCACCCAGCCGTCCGCAAATGCGAATGCAGTGGGTATCCGCCACAATGGCGGGCTTTTTGTAGATATCGCCAAGCAAAAGATTGGCAATCTTCCGTCCTACGCCGGGCAAGGTCAGCAGTTCCTCCATGGTGTCGGGGAGCACACCGCCAAAGTCATCTCGAAGCATCCGGCAGGCATCCTTGATATTGGCCGCCTTGGTGCGGAACAGTCCGCAGGGGCGAACCAGCTCCTCAATGCGTTCCAAGGGCGCATCTGCCATGGCCTCTAAGGTGGGAAATTCGGCAAACAGATCTTGGCAGACCAAATTCACCCGTGCATCGGTACACTGGGCAGACAGCCGCCCCATCACCAAGAGCCGCCAAGGCTCACCGTGATATTCCAAGGCACACTCTGCCAAAGGGTAGCACGCCTCCAATCGGTCTGCAATGGCGGAAAACCGCTCTCGCTTGGTGCGCTCGCTCTCTCGCCGTCCGCTCATACCGACTCGCTCTTCCGATCCCTGCAAGCGGCAAAATAGGTACCCAGGTGACCGCCGTCCAGCAGGTTATACAAAATTTCGGGGTCGTGACCGTTGAGAACGATCATGGGGATTCCTGCCGCTGTCACGATCTTGGCCGCATTCAGCTTGGCCATCATGCCGCCCGTTCCCCGATCGGTTCCCGCACCGCCTGCCATGGCGTACAGCTCGTCGGTGATCTCCTCGACCCGATCGATGCGGGCGGCAGAGGGATTGGTACGGGGATCGGAGTCATACAAGCCGTCCACGTCGGACAGATTGAGCAACAGATCTGCCTCGCACAGCAGAGCCACGTAGGCAGACAGAATGTCATTTCCGCCAAATTTGGTCAGCTCGTCGGTGGAAACCGAGTCGTTCTCGTTGACGATGGGAATACAATTCATGGACAGCAAACGGCTAAAGGTGTTCTCGGCGGCAATGCGGCGGTTGGGCAACTGCACCGCATCCTTGGTCATCAGGATCTGTGCCACCGTTTGGCCGTAATCCGAGAAAAACCGATCGTAAATTTTCATCAGCTCGCTCTGTCCCACGGCGGCCATGGCCTGCTTTTCCTCGGGGGTAGAGGGAATATGCCCCAATCCCATTTTAGCCACGCCTGCGCTCACGGCACCCGAGGAGACCAGCACCACCCGAATGCCCGAATTTTTCATATCTGACAGCACCTTGACCAACCGCTCGATGCGGCGAAGATTCAAGTGCCCTGTTGCGTGTGTCAGGGTAGAGGTTCCCACCTTGACCACGATGGTTCGTTGTTCTGTTACGTCGATCATGCTTTGTTCCTTTTTTCGTTCCGTTTCGGCAAGCTCTTGGGAGAAATCTGTAATTTTTTTGAAAAAGCTCTTCCCAAAACCGAACTTTTGTATTATAATAGAATCAAGATATATTATACACTCTTTTTTCCGCTTTTGCAAGGTCTAAAGCGAAAGTCACCAAAAAAACGGAGGAATTTCCATGAGACAGAAATACACTATTACCATTGCCGACATTGAGATCAACGTGATTACCGAGGAATCGCCCGAGGCTGTAGAGGCTTTGGTTGGCATCGTGGATCGAAAAATGCGGGAGATCGGCTCCAAGAGTCGCCGTTGCAGTAAGACCGAGGCCGCTCTGTTGTGCGCATTGGACTACTGCTCGGACAAGATCAAGGTACAGCGTAAGCTGAAATCTCTGGAATCCACACTGGCCGTGACCCAGTGCACCGTAGAGGAGCTGGAGCAGGAAAACGAGGCCCTTCGCCAAGAGCTGGAGGAGCTGAAAAACAAGGCCTGATGGGTCGAAAGGAGACGGAATGAGAGAGCGTCAGATGCCGGAGCTGTTGTGTCCGGCGGGCTCGTTTGCGGCTCTGGAGGCCGCCATAGAGGGTGGAGCGGATGCCGTCTACATGGGCGGTACCCTCTTTAACGCCCGGATACACGCAAAGAATTTTACGCCGCAGGAGCTGGAGAGGGGCATTGCCCTGACCCATTCCTACGGCGTAAAGGTTTATATTGCCGCCAACACGCTGATCTACGATCGGGAGATTGAGGACTTTCTCCGTGCCGCCGAGGAGGCCTATCTGGCGGGAGCAGATGCGTTGATCGTAGCCGACGTAGGCTGTGCGGCGGCCGTTCATCGCCGACTGCCCATCGAGCTTCACGCCAGTACCCAGTTGTCGGGGCACAACGCAGAGGCGGCACGCCGCCTGGCTGCCTGCGGTTTTTCCCGTATGGTCTGTGCCCGTGAGATGAGTCGGGAGGATCTGGCGGCCTTCACCGCTGCTTCCCCCATTGAGGCCGAGGTCTTTGTCCACGGAGCCCTGTGCGTCTGCCACTCGGGGCAATGCCTGTTTTCCTCCTTGGTGGGAGGACGGAGCGGCAATCGGGGAGAATGTGCCCAGCCCTGCCGTCTTCCCTACGGGCTGAAGAACGGAAAACGGGGCTTCCCGCTTTCTCTGCGGGATCTGTCCTTGGCAGAGCATCTGCCCGAGCTTGCCCGTATGGGGGTTGCCTCCTTGAAGATTGAGGGGCGGATGAAATCCCCCGAATACGTACGGGACGTAGCGGCTGTCTTTCGCCGTCTGTTGGATGAGTGACGGGGTGCGTCTCGGGAGGATATGGCTGAGCTGGCATCGGTCTTTTCCCGTGACGGCTTCACCGACGGATATTACCGCCGTTCGCTGTCGTCCTCCATGTTTGGTGTCCGTCGGGAAGAGGACAAGGAAAAGACACGGGAGCGAGAGCCGTTCCGTGGGCTGACCCGACGTTTGCCCGTCTGTCTTTCTGCCCGTATTCAGCAAGGGATTCCTGCTGTTTTGGCACTTTCGTCACCCGATGGGACGCTGTCCCTTACCGTGGAGGGAGCGGTGCCGGAGAAAGCGAAAACAGCTCCTTTGACCGAGGAAACCGTCCGCCGTCAACTGACCAAGCTGGGGGGAAGCGGTCTGGAGGCTCGTTCCCTGTCCTTGACTCTGGAGGATGGGCTCATGCTTCCCGTGTCCGCCCTCAATGCCCTGCGGCGAGGGGGAGCGGAACGCTACACGGCTCTGTTGCAGGCCTCGGTTACACCCGATCGTTCCCCGGAGGGTCTTCCCGCTTCCACGGCGGCCAAAAGGCCCGTCGGTCAGCGGACGGAATCCAAAACGGCAGTTTTTTACGACCCCAAGGCCATTCCGGCCGAGGCGTTTGATTATTTTGGGCATATCTTTGTTCCCGTAGAGCGTTACGACGGTTCTACGGACGGTGTTTTGTTGCCACCCGTGATCTTTGACAGCGAACGGCCGGCCATCCTTGCCGCACTGAAGCAAGCAAGAGAGCAAGGGGCTCGCCATGCCTTGGTGGGCAATTTGGGACATTTGGATCTGGCTCGTGAGGCAGGTTTGACCGTCCACGGAGATTTTCGGCTCAACGTGTGCAATCGAGAGTCGGCAGCAGCCTTGGAGGAGCTTGGTGTGGAGGATGGGATCCTCTCCCCCGAGCTGACCTTGCCCCGCATGCGGGACGTGGGCGGTGCCACCGCTGCTATCGTGTACGGCCGTGTGCCCCTCATGGTCACCGAGACCTGCCTCGGAAAGGCCGCATCGGGCTGTGAGGCCTGTGACAACGGTCGGGGCGTCCTCGTGGATCGAAAGGGCGTTCGATTCCCCATTCTGCGTCTCCCCCCACACCGCAATCTGGTGCTCAATTCCGTGCCCGTCTATATGGCCGATCGGAAAGCAGAGTTGATGCGTGCAGGTCTTACCATGCAACATTTTATCTTCACCGTGGAGTCCAAAGCCCAGGCCGCTCAAGTGATCCTCGCTTATCAGCAACAACTCCCCCCCTCTTTCCCCGTTTGCAGAATTCGATAAGGATGCGGGGATGCGGAGGATGCGTGGGATGCGTTTTTGGAAACTTTCTTGATAAGACATCCTCCGCTTCGCTTCGGGGCAAGTTTGCTACGCAAACATTGCGTTTCCAAACCTTCAAAGAACTGCACAAAAAAGGTTTATGCTTTCGATCCATTGTATAGCAAAACCGCTTCGCTTTTTTTCTACGGGAGAAACCCGTCGGACACTGCACAAGCCCATCGAAGATGGGCTGTGCTAACCGATCGGGTTTCTTTTTATTGGGAAACAAAGCGAAAATTTGTTTCTTTCACACTCT
>JAFTRT010000038.1 GCA_017462145.1 Clostridia bacterium | reverse complement strand
TACGCAGGTAAGCGAAAATCAGTATGCTGTTACAGTGAAGGACGGTCACATGGAGATCGTCTTCAGCGGAATGTTCGGCGTTGATGCCATCAACTCCGTGCTGATGAACGATTACTTCAACAGAACCTACTGGAAGCCCGAGTATCGTGCAATGGATGATGGCCAGACCCTGTTCATTGCAAAGAAGGAAGTGGTTTACATTGGTCAGGATCTGACCGACAAGACCGACGTGACCATGCCCATGGTACAGACCTACGAGCCCGCTGATCAGTTTGTTGAAAAGGCAACCGGATCCAACTACCGTATCATGTTCCACAATGTTTGGGGTGCAACCAACGAGTACTGCGGTGCCCGTGCTCAGCTGATCATTGCTGTTTACGAGACCTACCAGCCCGATGTCATCGGCTTGCAGGAGGCTTCCAGCTACTGGAACACCACCGGCGGTAAAGAAGCGGTTGAAACTTGGCTGTTGGAGAATGGCTATAGCGAGATCCGCTACGATCAGGGAACTGCTCGTCCGATCTTCTATAAGACCGATAAGTTTACCTTGACCAAGAGCGGTGCTCTCCGCACACCCACCGGTTATGGCGTAACCTGGGCAGTCTTCAAAGATAAGGCGACCGGCAAGACCTTTGGTGTTACCAATACCCACATGACTGCTGACTCTGTGACCGATGATGATCACGATAAGGGTACGATGGCACGTGTAACGGATGCCGAGACCGTGCTGGAAGCAATCAAGGAGATCCACAAGGTTTCCAAGAACTGTGCTGTTATCTCCGGCGGTGACTACAATGCAGCGTACGGTGACATCTATATTGATGACGAGGGAACCGAGTTTGATGCAATGGCTACGTTGACTGACGGCGGTGCTACCAACGTCAGAGACCTGGTTGTTGAGGACGGCTACTGTACGCCTTACGGCGGCATGAGCGGCGGTGGCGACTACTATGAAGCCTACGGCGTTTACTCCTTCAAGACTTGGACCGGCGGAAAGCCCGAGAATGCCGTCGACCACATTTTGTATGCCGGTGGCGAGAACAACGCAACCATCCATCAGTATGTGCTTCTGACCGATGTCGTTTCTGCTTCCGCAAGCGACCACGTTCCTCACTTTGTTGATATCAGCGTGAAGTAATTCACTGTTTCAAACGTTCAAAAGCGACCCCAACCTTGTGTTGGGGTCGCTTTTGTATCATGAAAAGCACCATCGCAGTGGGACATTTCATAAAAAAGATGAGGAAAAGCGTGATGTTCTGATCAAAACTATAAATAGGAGTATGGGAATAGCCTGATGCTTTTGTCATTCAAATGCGAAACCGGCGAAAGAACAGAAGAGAGAGTAACACGGAAGTAAAGATCCGTGATGCTCTCTCTGTTTCTGAATGTTGAATTTTTTGCTATCGCAAAAGTGAAGTTGCTACGCAGTGAAGTTTGTGTTTGGCACAGATGAAGTTGAGGTTGCCTGTATTTCGCCGCAGACGAATCTTCACTTGCAAAGTGAACTTCACGATCCAGGATCATTTCACTGCTTGAAGGGCAAACATAGTTTTAGCGTGTTCTCCTAAACGGAGAACACGCTAATTCCGCATCGGCTTTTTGATTCTTTGATCATGCTTTCTTTTTCAGTTGATTGAGCCAAAAGATCAGCGCCGCAGCCAAGCAGGTTACGGGAATGTAAATGAGTGTGCTTGCGCCCCATCCGAATTTCTTTGCAATGTTGCTGAATACGATAATGGGAGAGGGATTGGGACCCACAAAGAACATATTGACCTCTGCTCCCACGGTGATGCCCAACAGGGTATTGATGACAAAGGCAATGAAGCAGCAGAGTACAAACAGCCCAACGGTATCGAAATAATGCTGTTTGGTGGTTCCGGCACGGCGGGAGAAGATGATGTAAAAGCCCAAAAAGATCAGCGAGAAGTGCCATGCCACAGCGTGGATGGTCAGTGCGACTTGATCCAAAAATACGCCGGAGGGTTCAAAGGCTCCCGCAAAGCCGCCCAATAGGTTGAAGCACATCATAAAGCTGTAAGCCGCCTTTTGCACCCGCTCGTGTTTGCTGAACACGGCAACGGGACAGAGGTACATGGGCAGACTGCACATTTGGAAAGGAAACTCGCCCCAACAGATGGAATGATTGGCGGTTACATAATAGAGGAACAATTGCTTGAATACCTCGCTGAGGACCAAAACGCCCCAAAAGGTTAACAGCAAAATCTTGTTCTTTCGTTCGTCAAATTTGCGGCAGAACCAAGCCAGGGAAATGCAAAGGGTAAGACCGATCACGATCAAAAGGATGTGTACCGTACCGTAAGCAGGCGGCGGTGTCATTTCGGCTGCAAGAGAATGCATCCACTTGTCTAACATATTCAAATCATTTCTCCTTTTTGGGATCCATACAGACCCAAGATTCGACAGCTTTTTTGCTACCGATACCATTGTATCATATTTTTCTTCAAAATAAAACCCAAAAAGGAAAAAAAGCGAAAAAACTTTCTCGTCTTTTTTTTCTACGGAGAGGGAAGCAAAGAACGAATGCTTTCGGGTAGAGGTTGCTCGGATACAATGCCGTCCAGTTCGCTGACATTTCCCATATTGTAAAAGCAGGTTTTTCCGAATTTACTGCTGTCACACAGCAGGATCTTTTTTTGACAGGAACGGAACATCACCTTTCGCAGGTTGGCTTCTTCTACGGCTCGGTCGGTCATACGGCCATCCTCGCCAACGCCTGCTACCGAGAAAAACAGGATATCGGCATTGATGCTTCTGACAAATTCCTCCGCTTGTTCTCCTACGTAGGAGAAGGAGTGAATCAGCATTTGGCCGCCTGTGCAAAAAGTGCGGATATTGGCTTCTGCCAAGGCCACGGCAGTTTTGGCACCGCTGGTGATGACAATGATGTCTTTGAAGCGTGATAAATAAGGAACCAGATGGTAGGCACTGGTGGAGCCGTCTAACATCACCACCATACCGTCCTCGACCAAAGCGGATGCTTGCCGACCGATCTGAGCCTTCACCGAGGTTTTTTCCTGTTCACGCAGAAAAAACGGGATTTCACGGTCAGCAGCACCTTGGTTGAGGATCGCACCGCCGTAAATTTTGGTAATGATTCCTTTTTCATGAAGCTCGGTAAAATCCCGACGGATGGTGGGCTCGCTGACGTACAAAACGGCCGCCAACTCCTTGACGGTGATATGGGGATTTTCCTTTAGCTCCTCCAAAATGCGGCGCTGTCTTTCTCCAATTTGCATATCCTGCTCCTTTTGACGAATTTTTGATTATTTGCTCATCTGAAAATGATTATTTATCATCTATGCCGTTCTGTATTGACGAATTGCGCAATTTGTGCTTTAATTATAATACAGGATGTTGATTTTGTCAATCTGTATTTTTGATTGGAGGAAATGATATGAAAACCAAAGCAATACGGTTGCACGGTGCGATGGATCTGCGGTTAGAGGAATTTGAATTGCCTGCCATTCAGGCGGATGAGCTGTTGTTGCGTGTGGTCACGGATTCTCTTTGCGCATCTACGTATAAAGCGGCGAAGCAGGGCGAGGCGCACAAGCGTGTGCCCGAGGACATCAAGGACAATCCCATTATCATCGGACATGAGATGTGCGGTGAGATCGTAGAGGTGGGAGAAGCTGTCAGCGACCGGTGGAAGGTGGGACAGCGAGTGGTGATCCAGCCCGCCCTGAAATTGCCCTCCGGCTATGATCCCGGATATTCCTATACGATGATCGGCGGCAACTCTCTTTATGCCGTGGTTCCTCATATCGTGATGGAACGAGGTTGTCTGATCCCCTACGAGGGAGACAGCTTTTTCAAGGGATCGATGGTGGAATCGGTTGGTTGTGTGTTGCGCGGTTATAAGGGCTTCTATCATACCGATTACGAGACCTATCTTCGCACCGACGGAGCCAAAAAGGGCGGTCGGCTTGCGATTCTCGGCGGTGCGGGCCCCATGGGCATCGGTGCGGTAGAGCTGGCCACGGGATATGCAGGGGTGTCTCAGGTGGTGGTGACCGATCTGAATCAAGATCGGTTGGACTATGCGGCGGCCAAGTGCACGCCCGAGCGTGCGGCAGAGAAGGGGTGTGACCTGCGGTACATCAATACCTCCGGTATGGAGGATCCCGTGTCCGAGCTAAAGGCCATTTCGGAGGGCGGTTTTGATGACGTATTTGTCATGGTTCCCGTTCCTGCGCTCTTTACCATGGCAGAGGAAATTTGCCGTGAGGACGGCTGTGTCAACTTTTTTGCAGGACCGCCCGTTCATCAGATGCCCGGTTCTCTCAATCTGTACCGTGTGCATTACGACGGCATACACGTAGTGGGAACGGCCGGCAGTATTCCGGAGGATACCATCGATACCATTCACCTCATTGAGCAGGGGGCAATCAACCCCGGTGCTCTGGTCTCTCATATCTGCGGTCTGCGGGCTGTGATCGATGCCATTTATGCCATGGAAAAGCCCAGCGGTGCCAAAAAGGTGTGCTACAATGAGATCGACATTCCGCTGGTGGCCATTGACGAGCTGGAGCAATTGGGTGCGGACAACGAGCTGTATGCAGAGCTGGCCAAGATCGTTAAGCGAAACGGCGGTTTGTGGTGTGCGGAAGCAGAAGCCTATTTGTTGGCCAATGGCCCAAGACTTGCGTGAGGAATCCACATGAAGCTGATTACCTTAACCTTAAACCCTGCTTTTGATATTCACTGCCATATCGGACAGTTTGCGCTGTACCGTGAGCATTTGGCCACCGTGACCGACCGTGAGGCCGGTGGAAAAGGGGTCAACATCTCCAGAGCGTTGACCGTCAACGGTGTGGAAAACCTTGCACTGGTGGTGTTGGGGGACGAAAATGCAGAGGATTTTTGCCGTGCACTGGATGGCGACGGCATGAAGCATTTGGATCT
>JAFTRT010000037.1 GCA_017462145.1 Clostridia bacterium | reverse complement strand
CTGTTCCTCACCAGTGAAGTATTTCTTCATGGGAGCCATGCCCGAGTTGATCAGAAGCAGAGATTTATCGTTGATGGGGACCAGAGGAAAAGAGGGAAGACGGAGATGTCCTTTGGATTCAAAGAAGGACAGATATTTTTCCCGTAGGTCATTGAGTGACGTCCATTGCATAATAAAAAGCCTTGCCTTTCTTAAACGTTATCAATATATTATAGCACCTGGAAGAATTTCTGTCAATCCCCGACGCACTTTTTTTGCCGAATTTCCCCAAGACACCTGAAAAAATATCAAAAACGGCTTGCCCGGAGGCAAGCCGTTGAAAAAGCAGAAAAACGCAAGCTTATACCGAAAGGCCGTCATCGCAAAGAGCGGCACCAATGACTGTGGCATACTGAGACAGTTTCGGAATGACAAAACGAACGCCAAAGGTTTGTTCCAGATCCTCAAACACACGTGTGATGGAGGGGATGGCAGTCAGATTTCCGGTGAGCACCACGTTCTTGAGGTCATAACGACGGGCGGCAAAGACGGCTAGCATGGCAATGGTCTCGGCCACCATATTGGCAATGCCCAAAGCGACGTCATTGGGCGTGGCGAGATCGGAAAGCTTGCCGAAATTGGAAGCGGTGATCTCCTCGTTGATCTGGAAGGAGTGATCGTTGGAAATGTCGCGGATGCGAAGATCCACGTGATCCAAGTTGCCTCCGGAGGCCAATTGCTCCAAATGTTCAATGGTATCAACACCGATCATTTTGCGGGAAAGCCCAATCAACGTGCCACCGCCGACTCCCGTACCGCCCAAATATTCGGTATTGGTTTTGCCTGCGGACTTTTTTGCGTGGATCAAGGCCGTACCCGTTCCCATGCTGACGACGATCGCTTCCTCCAAGCCGGAGAGATACAGGCCACCGTTGCCGACACTTTGAAATTCGGATACCTTTTCGCAACGGAGCGAGTAGATCGGCTTGTCAATAAAAGAGGAGCCCACGCCTGTCATGAGGACACGGTCGATCTGATCCAAGGCCAGATCATTCTGCAACGTAAATTTTCCAAATGCACCGTAAATTGAGGTAATCGCATCGGTTGCACGGACAAACAGCGGATCGATCAGCTCCTTGGTCTGCCCGTCGGTACGAAAGCCCACGATCTTTGTGGTACTGCCTCCAATGTCAATGCCGATAACGGTTCTCATAGCAAATCCTCCTATGGTGAGATCAGCGAAAATCTTTTCCCCAATATTATAGCACACTCTTGCAAAAAAAGCAACGGTGTGATATAATAATTTCAACAGAAATAAAAGAAGGGAAGCATTGGTTATGAAGTTCCAAAACGTAAATCCCGAAATCATCGGCGATAAGAAACTGTATATTTTTGACATGGATGGCACCATCTATCTGGGGGGCAATCCCTTTGATTTTGCAATCCGCTATATTAAAAATTTGCGTGCGGCAGGGAAAAAGGTGCTGTTTTTCACTAACAACGCCTCTCATACTACGCCGTTCTATCTGCAAAAGCTGTCCCGCTTGGGCTTTGAGCCCCGTGAGGATGAAATCATGACGTCGGGCGACGTAACGCTGGAATATCTCAAGCGCTTTCGCCCCGGAAAGTCGGTTTACCTGGTGGCAACCGACGAGCTGGTAGAGGAATACCGTGCCAAAGGGATCAACCTGTTGAGGGGCGATGAGGAAAAGGCGGATATCGTGATTACCAGCTTTGATACCTCTCTGACCTACGACAAGCTGAATCAGGCCTGCCGCTTCATTCGAGGCGGTGCAGAGTATTTGTCCACTCACCCGGATTTTAACTGCCCGACGGAAAACGGCTTTATTCCCGATAGCGGTGCCATTGCCGCTTTGGTGACGGCCTCCACGGGCAAGACACCCACGTATTTCGGAAAGCCTTATAAGGAGACCATCGAGATGATCGGAGAGGCTACGGGCTTTTCCAACGAAGAGATGTGCATTTTTGGTGACCGCCTTTATACGGATATCGCTTTGGGCAAACGCTTTGGCGTTACCTCGGTATTGGTTCTTTCGGGTGAGACACAGCCCGAGGACGTAGATGCCGCAGAGCCTGCGGACAAGCCCGATTTTGCCTTTGCCTCTTTGGCTGAGGTGGATGCGCTGATGTTTGGCGATTGATAAGGAGAGAATCATGAAGAAAATTTTGGATAAAATCGGTTTTATCAGTGATATGGACGGCGTGATCTATCACGGCAACCGTATTTTGGATGGTGTGGCAGATTTCGTTAACTGGATGCAAGACAATGATAAGAAATTTGTATTCCTAACCAACAGCTCCGAGCGGACGCCCCATGAGTTGAGTATGAAGCTGGCCAGAATGGGACTGGAGGTCTCTCCCGACCATTTTTATACCAGTGCGATGGCGACGGCAGAATTTTTGCACAGTCAGGCTCCCGGTTGCACTGCTTACGTGATCGGCGAGGCAGGCTTGACCAAGGCGTTGTATGATAAGCACATTTATATGAATGATATCTCGCCCGACTACGTGGTGGTGGGAGAGACCAGAACCTACAGCTTTGAAAAGATCGAAAAGGCCATCGAGCTGGTCAATAAGGGTGCCAAGCTGATCGGTGCCAATCCCGATATCGTAGGTCCTACCGAGCGTGGGGTCATGCCTGCAACGGGTGCGCTGATCGCTCCCATCGAGATTGCTACGGGCAAGAAAGCCTATTTTGTGGGCAAGCCCAACCCTTTGATGCTTCGTCATGGCTTGAAGATGCTGGGATGTCACAGTGAGGACATTGCGTTTATCGGTGACCGCATGGATACGGACATTATTGCCGGAATCGAATCCAACGTGGATACGGTTTTGGTGCTCAGCGGCGTGACTTCTTTGGAGGATATCAACCAATTCCCCTACAAGCCCAAATACGTGGTCAGCGGTGTTGGTGAGCTGGTCCGCAACGCCCAATCGGCAGAATAAGGACAGGCAATGGCTTTTGATGCCGGTATGTTGGCTTGTGCCCTGTGGGAGATCCGCTGCTTGGCGGAGGGCGCAAGGATCGAAAAGGTCTATCAGCCGGAACGGGATGAGATCGTGCTTCAAATGCGAAGCATTGAGGGCGGAAAACGCTTGCTGATCAATGCAGGCTCTCGCAATCCTCGCATCGGCTTTACCGAGGTGACCAAGGAGAATCCTCAAAATCCTCCCATGTTCTGCATGCTGCTGCGAAAATATCTTCAAGGTGCCAAGCTGGTCGAGATTTCTCAGCCCTCCTTTGACCGTGTGGCCTATTTGGGTTTTGACACCCGTGATGAAATGGGCTTTTCCTGTCGGCGATATCTGATTGCGGAGCTGATGGGAAAATACAGCAATCTGATTTTTGCGGATGGGGAGAAAAAGATCATCACTGCACTGCGAACGTCGGATTTTTCCTTGGACAGTGCACGGCAGCTTTTGCCGGGAATGACCTATCGGCTGCCGCCCACGGGGGACAAGGTGGATCCGCTTACGGTGTCCGAGGCGCAATTTGATGCGCTTTACGATCGGTGTCCCGAGGAAAAGGCCTGTGACCGTTGGTTGGTGAGCACCTTTACGGGATTGTCGCCTGCCGTTGCCCGTGAAATGGTTTTTGAGGCCACGGGACATACGGATACCCCCAAATGCTATTGCTTTGCGCAAGATCTGCGCACGTCCTTTTTGGACATAATGGAGCGGATCCGTACCGAGCGTTTTGAACCCTGCTTGATCTTGGACGGAGAGCGTTCGGTGGAGTATTCTTTCTTGCCCCTCAAACAGTACGGAAATTTGATCTGCCGTAGCGTTCCCTCGGTCTGCAAGCTGTTTGATTGCTATTTTACAGCCAGAGATAATGAGCAACGGGTGCATCAGCGGGCTGCGGATATTCTCAAACTTTTGACCAACGCAGACAGCCGTTTGCGTCGCAAACTGGAGCTTCAGCATCAGGAGCTTGCCGCCTGCGAACAGGGTGCGGTATATAAAAAATGCGGGGATTTGCTGACGGCCAATCTCTACCGTCTGAAGCGAGGAGCGGCTTCGGTTCTGTTGGAGGACTATGAGGCAATGGATGAGGAGGGGAACGTTCCGTCGATCCGTGTGGATCTGGACACACGGCTTTCTCCTGCCGCCAATGCGCAACGGTATTATAAAAAATACAACAAGAGCAAGACCGCAAGGGTAGAGCTGGCACGGCAGATCGCCTTGGGTGAGGAAGAATTGGCCTATCTTGCCACGGTCTTTGATGCCCTGACCCGTGCCGAGTCTCCCACCGATCTTGCTGAGATCCGAGACGAGCTGTATCGATCGGGCTACGCCTCCCGCATGAAGTCTTACGCAGCGCATAAGACCGGAAAGCCAACGGTCATGCAATTTCGGACGCCGGACGGGATGCGGGTGCTTTGCGGAAAGAATAACGTGCAAAATGAATATATCACCCACCGTTTGGCGGAAAAGCATGATATTTGGTTTCACGCCAAAAATACCCCCGGCTCCCATGTACTGTTGGTGACCGAGGGCAGGGAACCCACCGATTTGGATTATACCACGGCGGCCGAGATTGCTGCCCTGTATTCCAAAGCGGAGGGGGGCAATATTGCCGTGGATTATACAACGGCAAAATATGTGAAAAAACCTGCGGGAGGAAAGCCGGGTCTTGTGATCTATCACACCAATTGGACGGCTTACGTGACCCCGGACTCCGAAAAGCTTGCCGCTTTGCGGGAGCATTGAAAAAACCGCTTTCGTCGGGGACGAAAGCGGTTTTTTTATTCTTTTGTCTGAATGTTGCACCGACAGTCCATGACGGCATCCTCTAACACGATCTCCCCGATCCGATCTGCCAGAATATGGCCCGAACGGGGATTTTTGACCGAAAGGATTTCACCCGTTACGGTGGCATCTACATCGGAATATTCAAAGGCAAGGTCGGTTTTTGCCATGGTGCAGTGCTCCAAACGGAG
>JAFTRT010000036.1 GCA_017462145.1 Clostridia bacterium | reverse complement strand
TTTTAAGTTAGGCCTTTGAAGAGTTGCCCGGCTCTACCCGCTTATCATACCTCAAAATCCCCGTCGAAACCTTTACGGGCCCAGATAGAAAGTAAAAAGTAAGAGTGAAGAGTGAAGAAGTAAGGAAAAAGGAGGAAATCCTTATTCGTATTTGGATTGATCCCGCAGTCGGCGGTCCATTTCCCGATTCACCTGCTTTTCCGCCAAGGAATCCCGCTTATCGTACAGCTTTTTGCCTCGGCAAACCCCAAGCTCCAGCTTGACGTTCTTCCCCGAAAAATACAGAGAAAGCGGCACCAGCGTATAGCCCTTTTGTGCCACAAGCCCCCCAAGCTTCAGGATCTCTCTTTTATGCATGAGCAGCTTGCGATCCCGCAAGGGCTCCCGATTGAAGATATTTCCCTTTTCATAGGGGCTGATGTGAATGCCAACCGCATACAGCTCGCCCTTTTCCACCGAGCAGTAGGAATCCTTCAAGTTCACCGCTCCTGCCCGAATACTTTTGACCTCGGTGCCGAAGAGCGAAATGCCGGCCTCGTAGGTCTCGTCTACGAAATAGTCGTGATACGCCTTTTTATTTTTGGCGATCACTCTCGTTCCTGTCTTTTTTTCCGCCATCACGCTCCTCCTTTCCCTAAGGTGCTCTTTATTGTACCACACTCAAGAGCCAAAATCAAGTATTTTTTGTCGAATTCCTATTGACTATTGGCCAACATCAGCTTGATGCGATTCTCTTGGTTAACCGCCGTAGCACCTGCGTCATAGTCAATGGCTACGATATTGATATTGGGGTTTCGTTCCTTGATGGGCTTCATCATTCCCTTTCCGCAGATGTGGTTGGGCAGACAGCCAAAGGGCTGTGTGCAGACGATGTTGGGAATTCCCTTATCGGCAAGCTCCAGCATTTCTGCGGTCAGAAGCCATCCTTCTCCCATCTTGGCACCGATCCCGATATAGCCCTGCACCAGTGACAGCGTATGCTCAAAGGGTGTGGGCGGCTCAAATGAGGAATGCTCCTCTATGATGCGAATGAGATCATTCTGTTTGCCCGTCAAAAATCGGAATGCCATCTTCATAGCAGTTCCAACCGTTTTTTTGCCGTACAACCGTCCATCCATAATCCCGTTATACACGCAGTACAGACAGAAATCCACCAACCCGGGCACCGTTACCTCGGCACCCTCGCTGATCAGAAAATCCTCCAGATTATTATTGCCCAAGGGAGAATACTTCACAAAAATCTCTCCCACCACGCCCACACGGGGCTTTCGCTCTTCCGCTCTCGGGATGCGGTTGAAATCATCCAGAATCGCCTTGTAATTTTCCTTGACATGGGCATACGACAGCCGCTTATGGCTCATTTCCTCGGCCAAACGGTCGGTCCACGCCTCCGCCAAGGCCTCACTTTCTCCCTTTCGGATCTCATAGGGCTTGCACTGATTGCGCAACAGCATCAGCAGGTCGCCGTAAAAGACCGCATACACCAAGCGATGCCAAATGGGGAGCGTAAGATGAAAGCCGGGATGCTCCTCTAACCCCGACAGACTCAAGGAGATGACGGGAACATATCCGTATCCCGCCTTTTCCAAGGCCTTCCGAAGCAGATTGATATAGTTGGAGGCACGGCAACCGCCCCCTGTTTGAAACAGGATCAGTGCCACCTTATGCGGATCATACCGTCCGCTCTGCAAGGCATCCAAAAACTGTCCGATCACCAAAATGGCAGGATAGCAGGTATCGTTATGAACGTACTTGAGCCCCAAATCCTTGATATGCTGTCCCTGCGTCAGCAAAAGCTCGGTCTTCCATCCAAAGAGTGAAAACACCTTGCTCATCAGGGTAAAGTGCATGGGAAGCATATTGGGAATGAGAATGGTATAATCCTTTTTCATTTCCTCCGTAAAGGGGATATAAGTTTTTTCTTGCATACAAGCTCCTTTCGGTCACTGATCCAGTGCACCCAGCAGGCTTCGCAGACGGATCCGAACAGCGCCCAAATTGGTGATCTCGTCGATCTTGATCTGCGTATAGAAGGTTCCGCTCCGCTCCAAAATGGAACGAACCTCGTCGGTGGTAATAGCATCCACACCGCATCCAAAGGAGACCAGCTGTACCAGTTGTACATCTGCATTTTCCGCTGCAAAACGGGCCGCACGGTACAGTCTTGCATGATACGTCCATTGATTGAGCACCCGAACAGACGGATAGCCCGTCAGGTGACAAATGCTGTCCTCGCTGACAACGGCAAATCCCAAGGAGGTTGCCAGCTTGTCAATGCCGTGATTGATCTCTGCATCTGCGTGGTAGGGTCTCCCCGCCAACACCATGATACGGCGATTCTTTTCTCTGGCCCACGCAACGGCGCGCTCTCCCTCCCGACGCAAGGCTTCCATATAGGAGCGGTACTCGGTCAAGCCTTGTCGAATGGCCCGTGCCATCTCCCCCCGTTTCAGATCGGGATACAGGGGAAGCAAGGCCTGCATCAGACCCCGACGGAGCTGACGAGGACTGTTGATGTTGAGATAGGGATACAAAAACTTGACAGCCGACAGCGAATCCATATTTCCTGCCAACAGCTCGGAATAATAGGCCACCACAGGGCAATTATAATGGTTATCGGACCCCTTTTCTTCGATATTATAGGTCAGACAAGGATAGAAGATCACATCCACGCCACGCTCTACCAGCTCCTCCATGTGACCGTGCATGATCTTGGCAGGATAGCATGCCGTGTCCGACGGAATGGAAAACTGTCCCTTCTCGTATGTACGCTTGGTGGACATATCGGACACCTCCACACGAAAGCCGAGGGCGGTAAAAATTCCATGCCACAAGGGTAACAGCTCATACATTCCGAGAGCCAAAGGAAGTCCGACGGTGCCTCGCTTGCCCGTCTCTTGGTTCGTTTGCTTGCCAAGCTGGGTCAAATACCCTCGTTTCCATGCGTACAGATTGGGAATCTCCTCCTCCGAGGCTTGAATCCCAAGTCCTTTTTCGCATTGATTTCCCGAAATAAATTTCTTGCCGCCCGAAAAGCTGTTTACCGTCAGGTGGCACCGATTGGTACAGCCGCCGCACACCGCAGAGCGGGAAGTATGCTCAAACTCTGCCAACGCCTTTGCATCCAGAAGACTGCTCTTTTTACTGCGCATGGCATACAAAGCCGCACCGTATGCGCCCATCAGCCCTGCAATGACAGGGCGGATCACATGGCGTCCCAGCTCCTGCTCAAAGGCACGAAGAACGGCATCGTTATAGAAGGTACCGCCCTGCACCACAATGTTCTCACCCAGCTCATCGGCACTGCCTGCACGGATGACCTTGTAGATGGCGTTTTTCACCACGCTGACCGAAAGGCCGGCAGAAATATCCTCTACCGTGGCACCATCCCGTTGAGATTGCTTCACCGAGGAGTTCATAAAAACGGTGCATCGACTTCCCAAATTCACAGGTGCACGACTATCCAGACCCTTCCCTGCAAACTCTGCAATGGAATACCCCATGGAACGGGCAAAGGTCTCAATGAAAGAACCGCAACCGGAAGAGCAAGCCTCATTGAGCATGATGCTGTCTATGGCGTGATTGCGGATGCGGAAGCACTTGATATCCTGGCCTCCGATATCCAAAATAAAATCCACCTCCGGCAAAAAGTGTGCC
>JAFTRT010000035.1 GCA_017462145.1 Clostridia bacterium | reverse complement strand
TCGTCCTTGAGATAGGTAGCGGACATGGTCTGCTCGGTCTCCCGTTTGCAGTAGGTCTCGTAGCCTCTGGTTTCAAAATAGAGACAGGCCGCCGCAAAGTCCTCTTCGGACAAATTGTCATACTTGGAGACAACCATGCCGTCACCTGCCGTAATGCTCTTATTGGCCGTTTTGGTGGGCAATGCGCCTGCGGGCTCTACGGGGGGAGCGGTGGTCTCACCGCCTCCGTTGTTGGGATCGATGGTGGTGGTCTCTCCGTCTCCCGTACCGCCGGTCGTGCAGGCGGTCAACAGGGTGCAAAGGAGCAACGCCATTGCCATCCATTTGAAGAGTAGATTTCTTTTTTTCATGTTTTTCCTCCGAATCGATCAGCAATCTTTGCTTCATTTTATTTCATTATAATGGATTTAGACCCGAAATGCAACCCCAAAACCGTATTTTTGTGCATTTTGCGAGGTGTTTTTCTTTTTCCACACGATGTTACATTTGTAAAATAGGACAACCAAACCCATCGGAGATCCCTTCGGAACACGGTGTGTTCCTCGGTTTTGTATCGGCTCGCTTCGCTCCCTCAACAAAACTTCGACTCGCCGCAGGCGGCTCGCTCCTCTTGCGAAGCAAGTATGATGACACAAAACTGAGACAACGCAAAAATCGTTTGTTTGGTACACCTCATCCACCACTGCCGTGGTCCCACTATTCCCTGCCGGGAAAGGCTTAAGTTAAGTGCGAACACTCACAACAGAGTGTGAAAGAAGCAGATTTTTGCTTTGTTTTTTAATAAAAAAGAAACCCGATCGGTTAGCACAGTCCATCGAAGATGGGCTTGTGCAGTGTCCGACGGGTTTCTCCCTTAGAAGAAAGCGAAGCGGTTTTGCTACACAAAGCGTAGGGCGCAAAAACCTATTTGTGTGAAGTTCTTTGAAGGTTTGGAAACTTTCTTTCAAGAAAGTTTCCAAAAACGCATCCTCGCATCCTCGCATCCCCGCATCCCTGCTTAAATGGTGTGAATCCGATGCTCGGAGCGGTACTTGGAGGGAGAGGTTCCCACCCGTTCCTGAAAGGTACGGCAAAAATGATAAGGATTGGAAAAGCCGCAGCTTTCTGCGATGGCGGAGATGGTCATCACGCCCTCTGTCAAAAGCTGTTTTGCCTTTTGGATTCGCAATCCGATGACGTATTGTTTGGGAGACGCTCCAAACTGCTTGGCAAAGCACTTGCGGAAATAGACCTCACTGATCTTACACTGACGGGCCAAAAGCTCGTTGGTCAGATCGGGTCGGTGATAATTGGCATGGAGATAACGGATGGCGGGAAGCAGCTCACCGCCCGGAAGGGGAGCGGACAGGGTGTGGAGCATTCCGTAAAAGATACTGAACTGCTTTGGGCGGCTTTCTCCAAAGAAAAAGGCCTTTTTGAGTTGCTCGAAGTCTTTGATCAGTTGATCACAGCTTTCCGACTCCGTCACGGTGACCCGATCGCCCAGAAAGGTCAGACTTTGAAAATTGATCACGGGAAACAGCCCCGTCCGATCTCCTCGGATCTCATAGCTTTGTCCTTTGGGGAGCAGGACGACCCGCCCCGGGGAAGAAACGTACTCCACACCGTCTTGAACGTACGTGATCTGTCCGTTCAGACAAAGGGACAGACCGTAGCTGCTTCGGCTGTTCATTTGCTCCAGACGGCCCTTTTGGGAATACACCGTAAAGACGTTGGTGATATCGGTTAGAATGATATGTTGCAGATCCATAGCGACCTCCCGTTTTTTTGCATTATATCATTTTTCAGCCGAAAAAGTCAAGCAAGATGCAGAAAATAGATCAAAAACATCAATTTTGTATCGGTTTGTGGCTTGACAGAGGGGAAAAAAACGTGTATCATGATAGTAGCTTTGGAAAGGAGCAATCACCATGGAAATTCAATTTAACGGAAAAGTGGCCATTTCTACGGGGGCGGCCTCCGGGATGGGCCTTTTGTTTGCCCAAAACATTGCCGCCTTGGGCGGAAACGTGGCACTATGTGACGTCAACGAAGCCGTTTTGGCGGAACGGGTAGCCGAGATCAATGCCAAGGACGGCGGCCGAGCCATTGGTATTCTTTGTGACGTGCGGGATTACGCACAGGTGTGTGCCGCCAGAGACAAAACAGTGGAGGCCTTTGGTCGCATTGATATTTTGGCAAACTTTGCGGGAGGAACCGCCGTGCGGATGTGCAAGGTGGATAAGACACAGTACCCTGAATTTCCCGACGTGCCCATTGATGTGTACGACTGGGGTATCGACGTAAACTTGAAGGGCCCTTTCTATTTTGCCCATGCGGTGCTGGGGCAGATGCGGAAGCAAAACAGCGGATTTGTGCTGAATATCGGTTCCATCTCGGGCATGGAGGGGGATCATTATGGGGTGGATTATCCCACCTCCAAGACAGGATTGATGTTTGGTCTGACCAAATCCATTGCTCAGTTTGGAGAAAAATATAACATTCGTTGCGTGTGTGTTTCCCCCGGACCCGTTCTGACCAGAGATGCGATGGCAAAGATGCGAACCATGCTGGGACGTGCGGCCGACCCCCAGGAGATCATTGATCTTTGTTTGTTCGTGGCCTCGGATAAGGGGGCTTTTATCAACGGAGAAAATATTATGATCGACGGCGGAAGAAATGCAATGAAGAGGTTACAGTATGACAAAAAATAAAAGCTTTTTGCACGAGGATCGTCCGCTCCGAACCGTGATGGTGCAGGCCTACACGCCCGAGCGGATCCGAGAGCTGATCGACCGCTCGCAGGCGGGAAACCCCGATGCCTTTGGAATGCAGTTCTGTAAGCTGAAAGCAGAGTACCGTACCCCCGAGATCTATCGGGAGCTGTTTGCCTATGCCGGTGATCGCCCTGTGTATCTCACCAACTACCGCCATACGACCAACCAAGGAAAAAATGACGAAACCTTGGCAGAGGAGCTGTTGGAAATGGCCGAATGTGGTGCTACGCTTTGCGATGTGATGGGGGACTATTTTGCCCCCTGCGAGGGCGAGCTGACCATGGACGGGGAAGCGGTCAAACGGCAGATGGTGTTGATCGACGCCCTCCATGAGCGAGGTGCAGAGGTGCTGATGTCCTCTCACGTTTTGAAGTTCATTCCTGCCGAGCGGGTGCTGGAAATTGCCTTGGAGCACCAAAGACGGGGTGCGGATATCTGCAAGATCGTGACGGGAGCCTCCAATATGGCAGAGCAGATGGAAAACTTGCGGATCGTCCGGTTGTTGAAAGAAACGCTGGAGATTCCGTTCCTGTATCTGTCGGGTGGTGAGAGTCGTGTGCTCCGTCGGATCGGCGGTGAGCTGGGGTGCTGTATGTACCTGTGCGTGCAGGAATATGACGAGGTTGCGACCAAATCTCAGCCCCTGTTGTGTGAGATCAATGCTGCAGAGGCGGCCTTTGGACGATGAAGATCACTCCCGTTTTGTATGGGCGAACCACCCTCCCCGAAAGTGAAATTTTTGCGGGAGGCAATCGGGAACGGAGACGGCCGATCTTGCTCCAGATCCATCTGATCGAAACCGAGGGCAGACGGATCTTGGTGGATGCAGGCTGTGTGACCATGTCGGGCTTTACGGTGGAGGATCATATTC
>JAFTRT010000034.1 GCA_017462145.1 Clostridia bacterium | reverse complement strand
TTCAATGACCGTCGCTTCCCTCCCCTTCGGGCGGACAGCTTTGCTATTATACCACAACCTCTTCGACTTGTCAAGACTTTTTTCAAAACTTTTTCAAAGTTTTTTCTTCTTCCTCTCAACCGCCGCCTCTCTCGTGGACAGTTCCAGTATTCTACCACTTTTTTCTCCTCTTGTCAACACCTTTTTTTCAAAAAAGCATGAAATTGGATAAATGCACAAATACTAACGACAAAATTCCCGTCACGGAGGTGCATTTTGACAGTTATTTTAATCCGAACCATTTTGATCTACGCAATTTTACTGTTGACCATGCGGTTTATGGGAAAGCGACAGGTGGGGGAATTGGAGATTTCCGACCTGGTTATTACGGTTCTGATCTCCGAGGTTGCCACCCTTCCCTTGACCGACACCGACATTCCTCTTCTCCACGCACTGATCCCCGTTTTGACGCTATTGACCTTTGAAGTCGTCTTCTCGATGCTCACCGCCCGATTCCCAAGGCTCAAAAATCTGTTTACCGTCCGTCCCGCCACCCTGATCAAAAAAGGAACGCTCTGTCAAAAGGAAATGTCCGACTCTCGCATTTCAGCCGATGAGCTGATCGGAGAGCTACGACAGCAGGGAGTGACCGATATTGATCAAGTGGAGTACGCCATTTTAGAGCAAAACGGCAAGATCACCGTCATACAAAAAGCCCGCTTTCAACAACCCAACGCCGAACAGCTGGGCATTCTCACGGAAGAAAGCGGACTCTATCATATTATGGTAGATAAGGGGATTGCCAATCAGCACGCCTTAAAAGAAATGGGATGGAGCACGCAACAATTGGAGCACACGCTGGCCGACCACCATCTTCGGCAAAAGGACGTATATCTGATGATGGTGGGAGACAGGGGGGATTTGCGCATTATCCGAAAGGACGGAGGCAGATGAAAGATCTGATCATTTCCCTCATTTTATTTTCACTGGTCCTGACAGGAGTAGGACTAAACGCCGCATACGTCCGCAACGTGTCGGCTCAATTGATCGATTTTGCCGAGGCACTTTCCGCCTCTTCCGATCCGGAAGACACCGTCTCGACTCTTACCGATTATTGGGAGCACGCAAAGGGATATTTGATATGGACGGTAGAACACCAAGAGCTGAGGCAGATCAGCGAGGCCGTTCTGTCTCTGCAAGCGGCTTACCGTTGTGACGACAGCGCAGCCTTTGAGCGATACCGCTCTTTGCTTGCGGAGCTTGGCGCAGAGTTGGCACACGCCGAAAGTATTCCTCTGCTCAATGTCCCGTTTCCATAGAGACAAGTGCCAACCGAACCGACCGGCCGATCCATTCCACCGCTCCCGCACGGTAGGTCTCCGAAGGAAGCATACAGATCTCCCAAGCTTGGGGCACCGTACAAACAGCCAGCGTGTGCGGAGCGGAAAACAGCAAATCCGTTGATTCGATCCGATTGACCATCAGCGATTCCGCCCACAGAGCAGACCCGTTGCCGTCCTCCGTGACGACCACGCAGGTCTTACTTTGGGCAAGATATCCACCAATCACCCGCTCGGTCAAAGTGTTGTCCGCCTCTTGGGAAGGCAAATACAGTACCGTCAGCTCGGTTCGTTCGGTACCGAGAACAAACGAAGCCTCAATCCAAGCAAGCGTCTCCTTTCTATGAGCCAAAGGCAAAGATGACAAAGTCATGGAATCCTTGCGAAACAGAATGGGAACCACGGTACCGTTTGGCAACGACACCGTCTGTGCACTCCAATCCGATGCAATATTAAAACGGAGGGCATCCCAAATGAACGGATCCATGATCCCAAGGATACAGAGATCCGCATCGCTACGATACACCAGCTCGGCAACAGCAATGCAATCCGTCACCGTATAGCCATCCTTCCAAACAGAAGACACATTGAGCAGATCCAACGTCGGACGTTCATACGGCACGTAAAAGGTTCCTGTCACCTCAACCGCTGCAGAATTTGGATGGCTGTTTTGTTCCAGCAAACGGCAAAACGCATCCGCCGCACAGGAGAGCCCGTAGGAATCGGAGGCTACCAGACAGATACGCTGTTGTTCAGCACTCCAATAAGCCATACCCGACTGGGACGGAGCACCCTGCGACAGACACATCCCTACGGCAATAACAGGTTTGGAGAGATCCGCACGATCATCCGTACAAACGGGCAACCAAGCACCGCAAAGATCGGCGATCCGATTCCGAAGTCGCTGTGCGGATTCATACGCATGCATTCCATTTTCTTTAGGGTAAACGATGGTATACCTTTTTATATTGTAGGAATTGAACAAAAGCTTTCGACAAGGATAAGAGGCCGAATAAGAAAAAGCCGTTCCCTCCTCGATCAATTCCGTTCCGTTGGCATAAGGCAAACATTCGATCAAAAAGCGTTCCACCGCCGCCACCGTAGCGGCATCGTCGGGGCCGCCAAGGATCAGAATACCATTCTCCATGTGGCAAAGGTAATCGTCCCGATTTTTAGAGGACAGATAAAATTGCGACAAGGGATGATCAGTCAAACCCAATAAAATATCAGACACCCGGCCGTCTCGATCCCAATCCTCCTGCCCATCAGACATGACATATACGGTACATCCGGTTTGTATCTCGATCGCCTCGGACAGGCGTTGCGCTGCATGAATCAGCGTCTCGGATGCCTGTTGAGAATAACGAATCCGATACACGGGAAGCTCGGAAGTGGTGGTTGAGGTTGCCTCCTGCAATACGGAAACCGACACAAACGGGTGTCCGTCCGAGCTGCAAGCGGTCAAAATGGCACAAAGAAAGAGAAAAATGGCAAAACAACAGAAAGAGAAAAGAGCCGCTCGACGAGAGGCTCTTTTACCGATAATCAAATCGCTCTCCCATTTTTTGCGGACAACTTCGGCCGTAGCCTGCCTCCGTAATGGCATTTGCCAAACGTTCTCCTTCTCTTCTTTTCACCGCAAACCGAACGGTAACAGCCTCCGCAAAATCGCAGGAATCCACCACAGCACCCTGCGCCGCCAGCAACGCTTGATATTTTTGATATTCACCGTAACCGCACCGCAGCTCGTACTCGGTATAAGGCTCGTACGTGACGATCTGGGCCTCTGCCAATGCCAAAGAAGCAGAATGCGAATAAGCTCGCACCAAGCCCCCCGCTCCCAGTAAAATACCGCCGAAATAGCGTGTGACAACCACACATACATCCTCCACTCCGCTTTTGCGAATGGTCTCCAAAACGGGCATTCCCGCCGTTCCTTGCGGCTCACCATCGTCGGAATAACGGGCAAGAATCCCCCCTTTGAGCAAATAGGCATACACGTTATGGGTTGCATCGTTGTATTGCTTTTTGAGCTGTTTGACAAAGGCCAAGGCCTCCTCTTCACCGTCAACGTGAAGGGCGTGACCGATAAACAACGATCGCTTCTCCTCGAATTCCACGTGCGCCTCTCGACTAACCGTGGTATATTGTTCGGGCAAGACTCCCATACACTTTCTCCTCTCGCACCAAAATTCGACACCATTTGAATTCAGTATAATACAGAACAGTAAAAATGTCAAGTTATTTTTTATGTTTGAACCTCTTATCGATATCACAACAAAACAGCGGGACGGAGAATGGAATTCTCCGTCCCGCTGTTTTGTCAGCAAGCTTGCAAGCAATCAATCGGTATGATACGTCACCCGATGCTGAATTTGACCGTTAAACCGTCTTCCCAAAATGTAATTGAGACATTCTTGAGCAATTTGATCGGTGGAATATTCTACCGTCCACATCTTCAATGGAAGTTTTTTCAATAAAGAAATATTGTCAAAGCCTGCAAGCTTCACGTCCTGCGAATATCCAAGATACTTCCATGCCTTCAGCGCATAGTAATCCGTAGAACACACAATCCCGCCAAAATTTGTAAGCTCTTCCGTCGTTGTGACAATACGATAGTTTCTTCCAAGTACGGTCACCGCTTTCAAAAAGCCATCCAGCCTAAGTCGTTGCGCATTGTCCTTGTGTAAATGTTCCTTCAGAACCGGTGCATAGTACAGAATGTCCCCCAAAGGAATTTGCTTGATCAGCCGCTCCGTTACACTGCGCATGGCTGCGGTATCGTCGATTCCAACGTATGGAAGGTCAAACATCCTGTTTCCGATCAAAACCATCGGTCTTTTCAACAATTGCAAATACGTTTTATATTCTTCACTGTCACTACCCGTGGAAAACAGAATGATTCCATCCACACCGATGTAATCAAAATACTCCAGTGCGGCTTTCTCTCTTCTCTCGTCCTTTCCCGAAAACTGAAAGATAATGGAATACCCGGCAAGCCTTGCGGTGTTCACAATACTCATGGCCAGTTTTGAAAAGAATTCGTTATAGAGATCGTAAAGCACAACACCGATCAACATGGAATTGGTGGGTGCTCCGCCCTGAACGCTTGGCAGATAATCATACTCCCTTGCAACGGTCAAAATCCGCTCTTTGGTTTCCGGATTGATCCCATCTCGGTTATGAAGCGCACGATCCACCGTTCCTTGAGAAACACCGCAAATCCTTGCCAACTGCGTTGTGGTGATTTTGGAAAAGCGTCTCATTTCAGGCACATCTCCCGAGCGATCTCAACCGTTCCCAATTGCACCGTTCTGTCTTTGATCGTAACTGTTCGGTCAACTCCATCCACGGTTACACTTGTGATGCTTGCACCTTGGGGAACGGCAACAGAACAAAGAGTCAACGGCTTTCCGAGGATCTTCATGCAACAGCCCTCTTCATGAAACGTCACCGTGCCCCAGCTCTCGCAAACACTGAACAAGTACGTTCCCTGTTGCGAGACAGGCGCAAAGCCGATATGCTTTTTCGTCATATCAAACGTAAATCCACTGTATATCGGCATCAACGCATAGGAAGCCATCGAGCGTGCATAATTGTTTCCGCACTCGATCTCATTCCAGGGGTTTCGTTTTTCACCGTCATATCGATCTCGAATCGATTGAACCATGCGCTCTCCTTGGGAGACGAAGCCTTCTTGGATCATCAAACCCGCCAATGCGTATTCAAAACCTGTCATGGTCTCCTCACAGTACGGGATGGGAATTGCAGGAGATGAAACACCCTCCGGATAGGTGCAGATCACCGTTCCTTGTTCATCGTCCAGGGAAAAATTGCGCCACCTATTGGTAACATCACGCATAGAAGCCTTAAAATTGTTTTGATAAAGCTGTTCCAACGCACTTCTCTTTTTCTTCCAATCAAAAACACTGTTAGCACCGATCAGGGCAGCATGCCAATCCGCAAGCATTTGGTCGATGATACATCCGTCCGCCACCTGATATTTGATCTCCCCGGTCTCCTCATTCCAATATCGTTCTGCAGCATGAAAACGATCCACCAAAGCTTTGTCGGCAAGATCGATCTTTTGACAGAAATATCTTCCGTTGAACAAATGCTCGTTTGTCCAAATCTTCCCACTTTGATAAAGCTTTCGATACAGGCTTGCCCGTTCTGTTTCTCCAAGATAGGTTGCCATTTCGGCCCCGCAATCCAAAGCAAGAAGATAAAAGCCTTGCAACCATGAATTCGGCCCAAAAAGCTCCATATCTAAAGTGTGGTGCTGGCGCCCCTCCAGGACACCGTCCATATCGGCATCCCAAGCATCGGGATTCTTCTCCGACCAAGCATACTCTAACATGCTGAAAATAGCCTCCGAGTGGGTGCGTAGCCATTCGTCATCTCCCGATAGCTTCCATTCCCGATAGCATTTGATCACCTCGCCCATTTGTCCGTCCACACAAGCACGTGAAGTATCCATCCCTCGATGGGGTGGAAGATTGATCCGAAAACCGGTAGCACCATCCTCTTGAAGCGCATACCGAATGGTGTTTTCACGCATGGAACGCTCCAACCGAGGAAAGAGACAGGGCATCGCATAGGCATAATTCCAAACGTGCTGACAGCTTCCAAAGCAAGATCCCGTTGTCTCATTGCATCCCTCCCATCCCCAAAACGAACCGTCTTCCAGACGCAGTACCGTTGGTGTTTTGAGAACAGAGAGATTGGCAGAAACGGCATCCTTTACTGCTTCCGGCAGCGTACAAGCTTGCAAAGCCTCTGCGAAACACAGGGTTTTGTCATACAAAGAGGCAAAGTGCTTCAATGCATATTGTGCCGTTGCCAAAGAATCCTTGAACTGTGTTGCATAGTAATTGCGCCACGAATTTCCAATGCCGGTGTCCTCGCTGCGAGGCTTCCAATCATTATGGGCAACGGGAACATTCCACGCAATGACAAAACGAAACTTCGTTCGCTCTCCGGGGGCAAGCTCTCCATAAGAAACCACCGTTCCGTGATCTCCCTTGGACGGATCCGAATAGTGTCGCTCGGGCATACGGTCAAGGCGAGAAAAGTTGTTCCAATACATGGTACAGCCATCCTTCCAGCGACCTCTGTACCAGTATTCCTGTACGACCGTGTCATCGCAATCGGTCAAAAGGCAAAGATCGCAATATCCAATCTCCGTATCCTTTTGATTGGCACTACCAAAAAAGATGCCCCGTGAGTGTCCTTCCGATACCGCTCGATTTTGCGTAGTCTCTGCAGGATTGCATACCGTGCACGCAAGGGCAATTTGTGCGGTCTCATCGGAGGTATTCTCAATCTCCCACTCAAAAAAAGCGGCTGGAAGACTGGAATGGAATTCATCGTGAGGAATCATGGGATTCCATGCACAAAGTCTCACAACAAACGGAAAGGAAGGATCAGAAAAGGTCAGTCGTGCCACGGGAAATATCCCCTCAAACGTAACATTCCGAAAATGAGGAAAACCGGCAAGCGAAGATTCTCTTGGCCCGTATCCAAAACCGTAATGGCCATGGCTTGCGCAAGCAGTTCCCATCAGATTTTCGTTGGTATCGCCGTGCAGAACCTTAGTCGCACTGTGTTCTCCGTAGATTGCCTTGACGGCAAAATGGGAATATCCGTTCCGTGAATTTTTATTGGGACGGTTAAAAATTTCCCAATCGTTCAACTCGCCGTTTCCCGCAAGCCCGATGCATCCCGTACCGATTCCGCCCAAAGGAAAGGAAATATTCTTTGTTTTTTGCTTTTCGTAGATCATCGCAAGCCTCCTTAAAGTAATGATCACGTTTATTGTACTGTATTGATGGAACCGTGTCAATTTACACGACATTTTTTCCAAAAAAATAATTGGATGATACAACAAACGCACGCTTGAAGTGCCAGCGTGCGTTTGTTATTTATTCGTCAGTCTCCTCCAAAGCGGAGTCGCTTTCATACCGCTTCATCATACCTCTGGCTTTCGCATCGGCCAGAGCAACGGCCACGATCTCTTCCGCACCGTACTCCACCGACTCCACGGTAGCCAAACGGTACAGGGTATTTAGGGCACCGGCATCATGGTTGGGGATACGGTAGCACACCCGACGTTTTCCGTCGGTGGCCACGGTCTCCAACATTCGGATCATCTGCTCCAAGCCCTGCCCCGTTTTGGCAGAAATATAGGCAAGATTGGCATCCTTTGCCCGAGATCCGACAGCCTGTACCTCGGCCATCCCTCGGTCACATTTGTTAAACACGTACAAGGTGGGCTTATCCACCGCACCCAAGTCGGCCAACACCTGCTCGGTTACCCGAAGATGTTCTGCAAAGGCAGGATCCGAAGCATCGGTCAGAATCAGCAAAATATCTGCCGAGCAAGCCTCCTCCAAGGTGGATCGGAATGCGCTGACCAAATGGTGAGGCAGCTTATCGATCAATCCTACCGTATCGGTCAGAAGGATCTCCTCACCGCACGGAAGCGTATATTTTCTTGTCGTGGGATCCAAGGTGGCAAACAGCTTGTCCTCTGCCAAAATTCCCGCATCGGTCAGGCGGTTGAGCAAAGTAGATTTCCCCGCATTGGTATAGCCCACGATGGCCACCTTCACGATTCCGCTTCGATCTCTTGCGGCTCGCATGGTTCTGCGATTCTTTTCCATCTCGGCGATCTGGGTCTGCAAGGCCTGAATCCGGCGGTGCAAATGCCGACGGTCAGTCTCCAGCTTGGATTCGCCGGGGCCTCTCGTTCCGATGCCGCCGCCCAGTCTGGACAGCTCGGTGCCCCGTCCCATCAATCGGGGAGCGGTATATTGCAGCTGTGCCAGCTCCACCTGCAACTTGCCCTCCCCTGTTACGGCGTGCAGAGCAAAAATATCAAGAATCAGCATAGAGCGGTCAATGACACGCACATCCTCTCCCAACAATGCCTCTAAATTGCGGATCTGAGAAGGAGACAGCTCACAGTCAAATACCACCAACGTGATCTCATGCAGCATGCAAAGATTGGCAAGCTCCGACACCTTGCCGCTTCCGATCACCGTGCGCACGTCGGGGGCTTCCTTGTTTTGAATGAGCCTTGCCACCGCCTCGCCACCCGCTGTGGTCAGCAAGCCATCCAGTTCATCCAAGCCCCGTTCGATCTCCTCCCTTGTCTGCCGGCCGTAAACAACCGACACCAAAACGGCTCGGTCGACCATTCCTTCCCGCTTTTCCATTGGATTCATAGGTCTCTCCTTTCCGTCCCCCTCAAGGGAACTCAAAAAAGCAAAGGCAAGCCGTGCTCTTTGCACTGCTTGCCTTTGAACCGTTCAAGGGGTCGATTACCGACCGGACATTTCCAGTCTCTTCTTGAACTTATCCACACGTCCGCCCACGTCAACAAACTTCTGCTTGCCGGTGAAGAAGGGATGGCACTTGGAGCAAATTTCAACTCTGATCTCGCCGCCCTTGGTGGACTTGGTGGTAACGGTCTCGCCGCAAGCGCAGCGGATGACGCACTCTTCATACTTAGGATGGATTCCGGATTTCATCGTTTTTTACCTCGTTTCTATGATTCGATGTTCTTTGACATCGTTGCAAACGAAGGTATTATATCACACTTTTTT
>JAFTRT010000033.1 GCA_017462145.1 Clostridia bacterium | reverse complement strand
TTGCAGCTCCTTGGCATCGGCCGTCAGAGTGCCCTCTTGGTCGCGGGGAACGGCCACCTCGCCTGCCAGCCGCCCACCCGACATGACCAGAATACGGTCACATACCCCAATGAGCTCGGGCATCTCGCTGGAGACCATGAGAATGGCCTTTTCCTTGGCCGCCAGGTCCAGCATGAGCTGATAGATCTCGTATTTTGCTCCCACGTCGATTCCTCGGGTGGGCTCATCCAGCAGCAGGATCTCCGGCTCGGTCAACAGCCACCGCCCCAAGATCACCTTTTGCTGATTTCCCCCCGACAGCGTTCGGATTTTTGCTTGCTTGGAGGGCGTTTTGATTCGCATGGCACCGATGGACCAATCGGTGTCCGCTCTCATTTTGCGTTCGCTTAAAAACAGACCGCCAACCCGATAACGGCCAAGGCCCGAGATCACGGTGTTATCGGTAATGTCCAGCACGCCAAAGATGCCTCCTGCTCGCCGCTCCTCCGTCAGCAGGGCAAAGCCGTTTCGCTTGGCCTCTCCCGGCGTTCGGTTGCGGATCTCCTTTCCGTGGAGAAAGAGCTGACCGCTCTTGCGAGTCAACAGTCCAAACAGGGATTCCAGCAGCTCGGTTCGTCCTGCACCGCCCAGTCCTGCCACTCCTACGATCTCTCCCTTTCGCAGAGAAAAGGAGACGTCGGTCACGGGGGCATACCGTGCGCTCAGCCCCTCTACCCGTAGAATTTCTTCTCCGATTGTGCTTTGCTTGACGGGGAAGCGGTTATCCAGCTCTCGACCTACCATCAGACGGATGATGTGCTCCATGGTCAGCTCGGCGGCAGGCTTGGTGGCCACCAAGCGACCGTCCCGCATGACCGAAACCTCGTCGGAAATGCGGAGGATCTCCTCCATCTTGTGTGAAATATACACGATGCCGCATCCCCGTGCTTTCAGGGTGTCTAAAATATCAAACAGATGCTCGGCTTCTCGCTCGTTGAGGGAGGAGGTGGGCTCGTCCAGTACGATGATCTTGGAGTCGTAGGATACCGCTTTGGCGATCTCTACCATCTGACGGTCGGAGACCGACATGGTGCTCATGATCCGGCGAGGATCCACGTGAATGTTCAGACGGCGGAAGATCTCCTCGGTGTCTTTGACCATTTTTCCCTCCAAGGTATAAATCCCCAAGGCCGTGGGATAGCGACCCAGCCAAATGTTGTCCATCACGCTCCGCTTCAGTGCTTGATTCAGCTCTTGGTGCACCATGGCAACTCCATGCTCCAGCGCATCCTTGGGATTGCGAAAGCGAATGGGCTTGCCCTCCAGCAGGATCTCTCCGCCGTCGGGAGCGATCATGCCGAACAGGCAGTTCATCAGCGTGGATTTTCCCGCTCCGTTCTCTCCCATCAGTGCATGGATACTGCCCGGCTTCAGGGCAAAATTGACACCGTCCAGAGCCTTGACGCTGGGAAATTCCTTGGTTATGTTTTTCATTTCCAACAAATACTCTGCCATGCTCGTTCCTTCCTTCTTTTGTTTTTCTCCGAGCAGGCCTTGGCCTGCTCGGAGAGGAGACTTATTGGCCCAAATAGACCGAATACGCAATTCTCAACTTGTCGGCACTCTCGTCAATGGGATAGTCTGCCGAAAGCCCGTCTAACAGATCCTTGCCGTCCATGGCGTTACGGGCAACCCGTGCGATGGCCTCGGCCATCCCGTCTGCATCCTGCTTGATGGTTCCTGCCATTTTGCCTGCGGCAATCAGCTCTCTTGCCGCCGAGGTAGCATCTACGCCAAAGACGGGAATGGTCACGGCACCCTGCGCACCGGTATTATAGCCTGCCGCCGTCAGAGCGGAGACGGCTCCCTCTGCCATGCCGTCGTTGTTACAGATGACCAGCTCCACCATGTTTTTGTTGGCGATGCTGTAAGAGGAGAGGATGGTGTTCATATAATCGTTAGCCGCCTGTGCCGACCATTTTCCCTCACGGTCCGGCAGGTAGCCGTCCTTGTTGGCACTGTCGTAGAAGGACAGGGCAGGCTTGCCTGCGGCACTCAGCTTGGCGTTGGCGTGCTCCACCGAATATTTGGTACGGGAGATGGCCTCGGCATTCCCCTTTTCTCCCATGAACATGACGTAGGAGATCTTGCCGTCTCCGTTCAGGTCTGCCGCCTTGTAGTTGGCGGTCAGATAGTCGCCGATCATGTCGCCTTGAAGCTTGCCTGCCTCGGAGGCATCGGTTCCCACGTAGACGCATTTGTCATAGCTGTTGACCACAGCGTCCGAGACCTCTCGGTTGAAGAAGATCACGGGGATGTTTGCCCCTTTTGCCAAATTGACAATGCCCGTTGCCGCATCGTCAGATCCGGTGGTTACAATGTTGACCACCAAAAGCTTGGCACCCTTGGTGATGGCGGTTTGAACCTGCTCGGTCTGGGTCGTTTGGCTGTTGTTGCTGTCGTGATCCTGGTAGCGGATGTCTGCCTGCTCCAGCTTGGCATCCAATGCCGTGCGAACCGTGGAGATATAGGTGTCACTATAGGTGTAATAAAACACGTGTACGTCTCCGTTGCCGCCTGCGGAGCAGGCACTCAGTAAGGGCAAAAGCCCTGCACAGAGCAAAGCGGCAAGAAGCGCACAAAGAATCCTTCTTTTCATGGCGTTTCCTTTCTTGGTGTTGGTTGCTGTTTTCATTGTTCCTCGTTTTGTAGGGTTCTATGCAAAAAGCAACGAAACCTCCTTGTGAAAACCATGATGGAATTTTTCGTTTTTCTTTTTGTCCTATGTCATCATACTTGCTTCGCAAGAGGAGCGAGCGCAAGCGAGCAATGCAAATATACAAGACGATGTCTCGAGGGATCTACAAACAGATTTCGGTGTCTTTTTTCACACAATGTTATATTGATAAAAAAGGATTGCAAAAACCCATCGGAGATCCCATCGGAACACGGTGTGTTCCTCGGTGTTGTATCGGCTCGCTTCGCTCCCTCAACAAAACTTCGACTCGCCGCAGGCGGCTCGCTC
>JAFTRT010000032.1 GCA_017462145.1 Clostridia bacterium | reverse complement strand
TGCACAACAGAAGACATAATACTTTTTTCATCGTGTTCCTTTCCGCTTTTTACAAGCATATAAATTTTTTGACATACAAACTATGCTAAATGGAATTATATCACAATTATGTTTTTTTGTCAATACAAAAGTCCAAAATTATCATTTTTCTGTCTTCGCCAACGATTCTGTCGGCCCTTCTCAAAACCAATGCCGGATCTCATGCCACCAACGCCCAAGAGGGTGCTGATCACAGATAAGCACCCTCTTGTTTCAGTTGTTCCCGCAAAGCAGCGGCCGCAATCTCTCTAGCAGGGGTTCCGTCCTTGGCTGACATAGCGGCGGCGATCCCTGCGGCCTGTCCCATGGCAACACAGGGGGGCATCACTCGAACGGCACCGTGGGCCAAGCGATCGGCCGAGACCGTCTTTCCTGCCGACCACAGATTGTCGAAATCCCGATGCACCAAAGAGCGATATGGAATGGAATACGGGGCAGGATTAGCAAAAGCCCGGTAATTCACCGCTCCCGAGGTATGTACGTCCACCGAGTTGGAAAGCACCACCACAGCATCCTCAAACATCCGAGAAGCACAGAGATCCTCATAGGTCAACAAATATTCTCCTGCGATCCGTCTGGATTCCCGAACCCCCACACGGTCGGAGGTCTGTAACAAGCGTGCGTGCTCCAAGCCGGGAACACGGCGTACCAAAAAGTCAAAAATGGCGTGTGCCTGCTCTCTGCCTTCGATTTCCGCCTCGGTCAGACAATCGGGATCGTTCACGTCGAAGGGATGATCGATCTGACACATATTCACCGACCAAATCCCACCCGGCTGTTCATACAGGCGCACCTTGACCGTTCCGCAGGGAAAGCCGTGTTCCGCACGCTCCTCTGCCAAAAGATCCATAAAGGCTCTTGCACGCTCATCCGTAGTGGATAACAGCAGATCATCCAACCGTTCCTTGTCCACACCGTCGATCAGAAAAAAAGTGGAAACCGGTTGGAGTGCTCCCGTTTCATCGGAGAAATAGCACTCACCTCCCGCTCGGTAGCACACGGCGGCATCTCCCGTACAATCAATGACGCTCTTGGCCTCAATCCGATAAAAGCCGTTATTGGTAGCAAAGGTACAAGCACGGATGAAGCGCCCCTCGGTTTCGGCTCCCACAAACAGATATCGATACTTCAGGATGACCCCCGCCTCCCGGCACATCCGCTCCATGATCAGCTTGAGCTTCTCTTTATCCACGGGAGTCGTTCCCAAATGTCCTTTCATTTTATAGCCCGAATAGCTGTCGTTCTTTCGGCAATCCGCAGGCGGAACCGCTCCCCCTACCGCAACCAGACGATCTACCAGTTCAGAAAAGATGCCTCGGATGATCTGGGTCTCTCCCCCGGTATCAAAGCAGGTCATCATGGGGGACACCAAACCTGCCGTGGCAGTTCCGCCCAAATAGCTGTTTTCCTCTGCCAACATGACAGATGCTCCCTGCCGTGCGGCCGCTACGGCCGCACCAAAGCCTGCCATCCCTCCGCCTACCACCAACACGTCACAACAGACGGTGGATTGGATCTCGGTCTCAAATCTCATAAAAAACCTCCAAAAATTGATATTTATATGATACACCATCCTCTTGACAAAGAAAATACAATATGTTATGATGATATATATAAAATCCAACAAAAAAGGAGCAACACCATGCTTGCTGTTTTGGCAGACAGTTATGTGTCCGAACGAGAGGAATTTCAACTGACCCGAGGCTATCAGCCCATTGACAGTTTGTTTTATCTGTTGGAGGGATCTTTTTCCTTTCAAACCGAGGCAGGCTCTTTTGTGGCAACCAAGGGAGATCTGGTGATCTTTGACCACCGCACTCTCATGTCACGCCACGTGCTGTCCTCTCTTCGTTTTTTGTACGTCAAATTCCATCAAAAGCAGGAGGGGCTGTTTCCCATTCGGACAGGCCGATACCGTGTAACAAGTCTGCGGATGCAAGAGGATCTCCAACAGCTGGAACAGCTTTCCCCGCACCGCACCCCCGTGGGATTGGAGCTTCGAAACCATTATTTCAACGATCTTCTCCTTTGCCTCCAAGGACCGTCAGAGGGGAAGGATGCTGTCACGGCGGAGATGACCGCTTCTTCCTGTTCCCGTCCCATTGCCTATATGAAGGAACACTTATCCCAAGGTATCACCGTCCGAGAGGTGGCTGAGGCCTGCGGCTGTTCCCCCTCCTCTTTAGAAGGAAAATTCCGTCAAGTCTTCGGTACGTCGGTCTATCGTTATTTCATTTCCCTACGCATGGAAACGGCCAAGGAGCTGTTGGCGCATACCACCTACACGGTAACCGAGATCTCCGAGCGGTTGGGGTATGACAATCTGTTTTATTTTTGCAATGCCTTCAAAAAAACCTGCGGCATGACGCCAACGGAATATCGGAAACATAATTTGATTTGACAAAGCGAAGAAAATATATCAATCATATATCCATATATCCTGTAAACAGCCCGTGGCCTTTCCTTTGGGAGCCACGGGCTGTTTTTCGCTAAAATATGTTTGAATGATTCATATCAGCATCTTGCCACTGATCTTTTCAAATTCCTCGGCCGATACCTCGCACATTTTTCCGTTTTGAATATCTACACGATCAAACGTGATAAATTTCGGTAAATCCTCTTCTCCTGCTTGAAGCTGCCAACTGCATTCTCTATGACTTACAGAGCCATTGGTTGTACTATGGTAAATAAATCTGATTTCAATCGCATGATATCCCGGATTTAATTTGACCATTTGAAACTTGTTGGTAGAGGAATAATACGTACTGACACCATCCACCATAATATCGTATGCCGTACAATAGCCAAATCTACCGAAAGAAAAAAAGATTGCATTCCCATGCTGAACCCGTATCATTTGCCGTTTCACTTCACTGTAACGATTTTCACGGTTCATTTCGTCAATATTTTTTTGCTCCTGCAAATATTTTTCTTCTTTTGTGAACTTTCTTTTTTTGTCAAACTCAGCCCATATTTCGCTTCTTTTCTGCCTCCAAGCCTGTACTTCTTCATCTTTATCACTTTTTTTATCCAAAATCATCCAATAGATTCGTTCCGCAAGAATTGCAAAAACAATGGAGAGTACCGCAATCACAACATAAGTAAAAATCTCGGATACGATGGTAAAAGGAAACAAAAACAAGCGAAGCAAAACGAAAAATGCCGCCAGCGTGATTGCTAAACACACGGTCAAAAGAATAGATTTAGCAGTCAACCCCAACGAAAAATCAAGATCGATTACATTCTCATCAAGCCTTCTTGCGCGAGCGGAGACCTTATTCGCTTCGCTTTCAACTGCTTTCCATTTTTGCCTATCTAATTCCTCTAGTTCCTGCTTAATTTTTTGATTCAGTTCTTCTTGGCGTTGACAAATCTCCTCTTGCTTGGCTTTTGTTTTTTTCCACAAAAGCTGAATTTGATCGTGCTGATTGTTCATATCAAAACCTCCTGTTTCACCCAAAAGTATAATGGGCTATTTATAGCTTATATTGTATCATATATAGCCCGCTTTGTCAAGCGTCTTGAGCTATAATGAGATGATATTATTTTTCGGAGGCATCCTATGGACACTTACACAACCGTCAAAAACAGGATTCTTCAATTGTTAGGCGAAAAGAAAATGTCGATTCGCAAGCTGGCCATGGAATCGGCTGTTCCGCCCTCTTCCATCAAAAATATTTTGTACGGAAAAAGCGTTAATCCCGGTATTGTTACCATCAAAATGCTGTGCGACGGCTTTGGCATTACGTTGGTGGATTTTTTCGCCACCGAAGAATTTCAAGCTTTGGAACAAGAAATCAAATAATTCTTTTGAACAAAATCCCGCAGGACGGAACTTCATCCGTCCTGCGGGTTTTGATTCGTTTCTTTTCAAACTGTTTTTCTGCCTTTGCAACATCAGCAAGGGAGTTCTGCGATCGCTTCCTGCAAGGCAAGAACGTTTTCCACCGGTGTATCCTTGGGGATCTCACAGCCGGGGGCGATGAAATTGTTGTTCTTGCCGCTGATGGCCATGCATTGGCGTACGGCAGCTTTGATGGTTTCGGGCGTTCCCTGATAGATCACGGAAACCGGATCCATATTCCCGCAAATACTGCAGGTTTCGGGGAACATGTCCGCCGCACGGTTCATATCCACCATGTAATCCAAATCCACGATATCGGCACCGGTCTGTGCCACCAAATGAAGCACGGGATTCAGATTGCCGCAGATATGCAGCTTGACCTTTGCTCCCATCTCATGAATAGCGGCAATCATCTTTTGCTGATAAGACAATACAAATTCTTCATACAACGAGGGGCCGATCAGAGAGGTAGCGGCATCTCCGATTCCGATGATGTCGGCACCTGCGTCCACCTGCGCTTTTGCAAAGCGGATTCCTTGCTCCATGCAAATGTCAATCAGGGTCTCCATTGCCTCCGGCTCGTCCAAAAGGTTGGCAAAAACCTCCTGCATATCCATCAAATCACAGCACTCCGCAAGGGCACCTTCCACCCAACCGACGACGGGGATGTCATGTCCCGCACGCTCCTTCATGCTGCGGATCGCTTCCAGACGGTCGTGCATACGCCGACCGGATTCGGGAGCAATCACCTTTAAGGTTGCAATATCATCCACACTTTGCAAGCGCTTGACGGGGCAGTAAGGAACTCCGTCATCGGGAATCACAACCTTTGCGCCAAAGCCTTCCGCTTCCCGCATAGGATCGGAAATGGCGCAAACCATATCAAAGCCAAACTGCTCATGGCACCGAAAAGCCCCCTCCACCAGGTAGCGATAATCCGTACAATATTGACCAAAGCTGACACCGACCAGCTTGGCCGCAAACATCATCACAAGACTCATATTCGGTAATCTGTCCACAGGCTTTCCTGCAAGACGGTTCATCACTCGCTGATAGCTGTTCATACAACACCTCCGATGGAACGTTCCGTTCTTATTGTAGCAAAAAACAACTGCCCTGTCAATAAGGTGTCTGTGCTTTCCCCCATTGCCGTTGGAATGAAAACCACAGAAAAATCTGCCAATGGACGGCAGGATGGCGAAGACGCTACGGTCATCATCACCGGCCGATGGTTTCGGGGGACAAAACATGCCCGCAGTTGAGAGAACGAGCTCTTCTGCGGGCATCATCATTCTATTCCTGTGATCCCAAACTCAAAAATGATCCCGTACAAGCGCAAAGGCCATGCGAGTATGACGGGAATACTCCTTATGGTAATCAATTTCAAGGGAAAAAGCACCACGGTAACCATGTGCTTTCAATGCATCCAGACAGGAAACGATATCAACTTGACCGCACCCAATCATTGCACCATCAAAACCAGCACCGCTGCGGCTGCGAAACTCGCATCCCTTTCCGTCTGCAAGCTCATTGTTCATCCAATAGTCCTTCAGATGCACGTGCTTGATATCAGCGGCAAAGGCTTGAAAAAACGGAACGGGTGATTCGTCCACAAAAAAGGTATTTCCCACGTCACCGCAAACACCGACGTTCGGACATCTTTTCTTCATTTCGGAATAGAAGCGGCCAAATCCGTTCACCCCGTTGAAATACATTCCCTGCTCCTCATAAAGACAAGTCAACCCCAGTCCTTGACAGTAGCTTGCGATCTCACAGGCGGCCTCTACCGCGGGCATCAAAACATCGCAAAAATCGGGGGCGCCGACGGGAAGCACGAGATCTAAAATCAAGGTGTGATGGAAAAAAGGCGAACCCAAAGCAGCGGCATCATCCGCATACCGTTTCAAATCAGAGAGGATGCGGTCGTTCTTTTTTACTTCGCCATCCAATGTAACCAGCGTGGCTCCAACCGAGTAACAGGACACCGAAAGACCGTAACGATCCAGTATCTTTTTCGCTTCGATGGCAGAAGCCACGCTGTCAAAGGTCGGATGGTAAGGATCTTTTCCCGCCATATCAAGCAGTTCGACGGAGGAAAAGCCAAGATTGACAGCCATTTCTGCGGCATATTCGATTCCCCGGCGTCTCACCAAGGAGGAAAAACCCGTATACATAGAAAAATTCAAACTCATTTTACTCTCTTTCAAAGTCTTATTGTGCCACGCCCTATCGGACGGAAAACCCGCCCCGTAAGAGATCCATCGGATAAGCCGTGAAAAAATTCTATCAAAAAAGATGTGCCCAAACGAGGGAAAGCCACGGCTCGATCAAATCTTGGGGAATCGGCTTTCCGCCTGCCCTAACCGATTGTTCGGGCGCATATCCAGCCCGTGAAAATCACTGCCGCCGCTTTGAAACAACGGTGCTTGCCGCATAATTCCGAAAGAAATTCGATTTGCTCGGCTGTAAATGTTCCGTAACAGCACTCAAAACCATCCAGATCGCTCTCGGCAAGCTCTTCCAAGCAATTCACAATGCGGAGCATGGACCAACGGGTATGCCCAAAACGTAAGTCCACCGCATTCGTGAACCATCTTGACCGTATTGTGATCGGTAATGGAAAGGATCGAAAGGCCAAGATTCTCGGCACATCGCAAGGAGTTTTCCACCGTGGTTTTCCCGTCGGAATACGTGGTATGCGTGTGAAGGTCTATCAACGGCATCTTCTTTCCTCCCTCGTGAGCGTACGGCATCGAAACGCTTGGCAATCGCAATGCTTTCTCTGTTATTATACATCACGAACGGAACAAAAGCAAGAGCTTTTTCAGAGCCTTTTGATCCGATCGGATTCGGCGCAGGACTCCCATGACACATAAGCGGTCGATTTTTTAATGTCTCTTGCTTTTTGGAGATTCTCATGCTATAATAGATGGCAACAATACCTCACAAAGGAGATCTGTTATGACACCGACTCTTGCGTGGACTCCCCAAGGATTTACCGTAAACGGAACCCCTGCCCCCTTGATCTCGGGAGAATTCCATTATTTTCGCGTTCCCAAATCCGATTGGAGGGAACGGCTGATTCTCTTGAAGCAATCGGGTGCCAATACGGTTGCCACTTATATTCCGTGGATCATCCACGAGCCCGAAGAGGGGACGATTCTGTTCGATGATATCCCCGAACGCTCCCTGACCGACTTTCTGAAGCTCTGCTGTGAGTTGGAAATCATGGTCATTGCCCGTCCGGGTCCTTACTCCTATTCCGAGCTTTGCCGTGACGGCCTTCCCTTCTGGATGGCAGACAACTATCCAGAAACGATCTCTCACGGTCCCCATGGAGAATTCAATGCCCTCAACAAAAGTGCATCCTATCTGCATCCCGTCTTTCTTGACCGTGCCAGACGGTACATCCGTGCGGTAGACGAAACAATCAAGCCCTTTCTCGTAACCAACGGTGGCTGTATCGTATCGGTGCAGGCAGATAACGAGATTGCCGGCATCCATGTCTGGCGCGGCTTTATCGACTGCAACAAGGAAGGAATGGGAATCGGAACCGAGGGTGGCCGCTTCGTTTGCTATCTGAAAGAAAAATTCGAAACCGTAGCCAACATGAATGCCCATTACGGCTCCCACTTTTCCTCCTTCATGGAGGTCAACCCTTTCTGCAACACGCCGTCGGATCGGGACGTAGGCGGAAAACGCTTTTTCAACGACTATCTGGTGTTCTACCGCCAATCCTTGGAGCTTTATATCCGTACCCTCTGCGAGTGGTTTGAGGAGGATGGGATTGACGTGGATTATTGCACCAATGCCGGGGGCGGCAGCTTCATTCCGCTGATGCGGAATATTCCGGAACAAAACCAAAAGCACCGCTTCCTCTTGGGCGTGGATCATTATTACGCCCTTTCTCCCGCCGCCGGAATCTCGATGACTCCCGAAAAAACCGTCAAATATCTTCTTTCCATGGATCTGCTTCGGGCTTTGGGAATGCCACCGTCGGTACTGGAGATGCAAAGCGGCAGTATGTCCTGCTATCCGCCCCTCCTCCCCGAAAATCTGTACGGCTTCTACATGACCCACGTGGCACTTGGCATGAAGGGCTCCAATTATTACGTATTTACAGGCGGCCCCAATTACGCCAACACAGGTAACAACACCACCATCTACGATTACCACGCACCGGTCTCGGCAACCGGTGAGATCCGTCCCATGTATTACGTACAGAAGAAACGGAATGAATACTCCCTGCAAAACGATCTGCTTTTGAGCAACGACCGCTCGGCTGACGTACAGTTGGGCTTTACGTGGGATCAGATGCAATATATCACGTCGAGACAGTGGAAGCGCCATTCCGCCCATGGGTTGAATCTGCGGAATTACCGCTACTCGGTTCTTCTGTCCCTCGGACTGTCTGCTGCCCTACCCGTTTGCCGTCCCTTGAGTCAAGATACCCCCACCGATCTTCCGTTCCTTCTGGTCACCGATGAAAGAATGTCACCGGAAGATCAGCAGAATGCGGTCGATTTCATCCGACGCGGCGGACGGCTGATGCTGACGCCCACCGTTCCCTATTTGGATGAGGACTATCTGCCCTGCACCATCCTTCGGGATTTCCTCTCCATTCAAGAGGTCAGAGCTTTCGATTCGGTGGAGCCCCTGACAATGGTAAACGGCGAAAAGGTTTACGGAGTGGAATCCAAATATACCTTTGACGGCTTTGAGGGAGACGTTCTCGCCACCGACGATGCCGACGGAACCCCGATTGCCGTGTGGCGCAAGATGGGAAGCGGTGCTGTGGCTTTGTTGGGCGCATCCTTCGAGTACAGCCAATTCTGCCAGTTGGAGCTGCTCGAGCTGTGTCTTGGCGCATTGGGATACGAAAGACGGGTGAAGACCGATTGCAGAAATCTGAACGTAACCCTGTTTGAGGATGGCGAGCGGGCAATCTGCTTCCTGATCAACAATCTGGCCGGAGCCGTCCGTGCTACCCTGTCGGTCAAGGCAAATGGACGGGTCTTCGATCTGGGAACGCAAACCGTTGATGCCATGTCGGTATTGCCGATCGAGCTGAAATAATACAAACGACCGAGGTTGGATCTTTGGATCCGACCTCGGTCATTTTTCTTTTGGTAGCCGTAGCCGCAGCGTTTGATCACCGTTCCGCAACAAAGCTCTATCTTCTTTTGCTACTGCCCGGATTCAAAGCAATAGCGTCAAAATCGTTGGTGTAAGCAAACGCCAAGGATGCCGCACCGTGTGTTTCGGGAAGGCTGTCCGCCCGTGAGCCGTGGAACAACACGATCTATCGATATCCGCATTCAGGCTCGGCAGGCATGGCAAAGGCGGCTGTGAGTCGTCCGCTGGCAAAATCCCAATGCTCCTGATCCAAGGTCATGGGATTCCTTGACAACCGGCCACGGCCAACGGAAATACTGCCCCTCTCCCACCTTGTGGGTGTCGATTCGTTCCGGAATTTGACGGATCATCGGTTGAAGATCGGATATCTTTGTCTCCTTTCACAATACAGCACTCGGTTACGCCATGGTTGCGAGCATGGCTTCGGTCACCTCGTAGCGGCAAGGCTCTCCGTGAAGATATGCCTGACATTCCGCCAACATATATTCTCCCATTCTTTCCACCTCGTCCCCTGCGCTTCCCGCAATATGCGGTGTCAGCAGGCAGTTGGGAAGCGTATAGAACGGATGCCCTTCCACGGGTGGCTCCGGATAGGTCACGTCCAGGAGAGCCGTCAGATCGGGACGCTCCCGAAGAACACGAACCAGATCCTCTTCCACCACCTGCGCACCCCGTCCTGTGTTGATAAATACAGCGTTCTTGCGCATACGGGAAAACAGCTCATAGGTCAGCATCCCTTTCGTCTGCTCGTTATTAGCCAGGTGATTGGACACCGTAAAGGCACGCTCAAACAGCTCGGCAAGGCCGCATTTCTCCACCCCAAGCTCCTCTGCCCTTTCGTCCGACAAAAAAGGATCGAATACGATGACCTTGAGGTTGTACTGCTTCAGCATTTGAATGACCAGCTTCCCAATCATACCCGCTCCGATGATGCCCACTGTCTCACCGTAATTGCCACGGCACCCCATGAAAGCGTCCTTTGCCACCCGTTTTCCTTTTTCATGATAGAGTCGGTTTGTCAAAAAATAGCCTTTATTTGCAAGAATCATTTGTGCCACGGTCATCTCAGCCACAGGCACGGCATTGGCCCCCCAAGCGGAAAAAACCTTCACGCCACAGTTCAGGAAAGGACGGGCAAAGCTCTGTACGGTACCC
>JAFTRT010000031.1 GCA_017462145.1 Clostridia bacterium | reverse complement strand
TTCTTCTCCAAGCGAGAAATATAGGATTGGGAGATGCCCAGCCGCTCGGCCACCTCCTTTTGGGTCAGCTCCTTTTTGCCTCCCATCCCGTAACGAAGTTCGATGATCTCCCGCTCCCGAGGATTGAGCTCCATCACCGCCCGTCTGACCCGTTCCCTCTCCTCCATTCGCTCGATTTCGGCCGAGAGACCGTCATCTTCACTGCCGAGAATGTCGGACAGCAACAGCTCGTTTCCGTCCCAATCGGTATTGAGCGGCTCGTCAATGGAAACCTCTGCCCGCATCCCAACCGACTTGCGCAGATACATCAAAATTTCATTTTCAATACAACGGGAGGCATAGGTAGCCAATTTGATATTTTTGTCGGGTCGAAAGGTATTGATGGCCTTGATCAAGCCGATGGTTCCGATGGAAACCAGATCCTCAATCCCCGCTCCCGTGTTTTCAAATCGCTTGGCAATATAAACCACCAACCGCAGATTGTGCTCAATGAGAAGCTGTCTCGCCTCCTCGTCTTCTCCCAGACGAGCGACGACCTCACTTTCCTCCTCTCGGGACAGCGGTGCGGGAAGTACGTCGGCACCGTTGATATAATGAATCCCATTGTGTTTGCGACGAAGCCGTGCAGGCAGCTCCCACAGCCACGACACACCGCTGCCAACGGTGCAAAGCCCACGGCGAAGCAGCCGGAGCAAGGAGCGAAATGGCTCCGTGATGGTATGGATCGTTTTCATGTCATTCCTTTCCGGCCTAAGCCAATTATGTCAATAGTGTTAGAGGAAGCAAGGCACGGCACCCCATGGCCGAGGCAGAGAGGTGGGTCAGCACCAGATACGCATCTGCCTCCCGCTCCCCTTGCTTGGTATGTACGGTCATCCGTGTTGGGCGAAAGCCCAGTAACAGTCCCTCTCCCGATGCCGTTTGGGCAGGAATGAGACGAAAGCCTGCCCCGCTCAACCCTTTCATGGTTTCCAGCGGTGGAAGCTGCTTTCGTTCTGCCGCATGGAGAACTGAATCGGGTAACAGCCCTCGAAAGCATCCGATTTCCGCCACGACGCAAGGCTTTCCGCTGATCGGCTCGCACAGCAGATTGCAGCTGTCGGTCAGGGCAGTCAGACAAATACTGCGATCGCCGACCACAATGGTCAGCTCTGCCTCTTTGATGGAACCTCGCTTGGCAAAGAATCGACCGCCGAAGAGCGTCAAAAGTGCGCTAACAGCGGCCAACAAGGCAAATAACCAAACCGAGATCCCGTCCCCGTCACCGGTCTGCGTATCCAAGGGAAGGTGCAATCGATTCAAGAGCGTAAACAGAGCCGTCATCACACCCCCCAGTGCCATGGAAACGGCAGGAAAGGTCAAAAGCGGCGGCAGAACACTTCTCTGTCCCTTGCGAGAAAAAAAGGTGATCCATCCCAACAGCAAACAAACCAGCAAATCAACCGAAAGAGCGGAAAAACCGTTCAGAGGTGAAAACAGCGCAAGACAGGAATATAAGCCTCCTACGCATCCGGCAAGTAAGAGCCGCCAAAGCTTGGGACGGCGGCTCAAAATGCGGGCAGTCAAATAAAGTGCCAACACATCCATGCTGAAATTGATCAAAAACAGCAAATCCACATATACCGTTTGCCCCATCGTTCCCTCCCTCTCTTTGCTTTCTTTATTATACTCGCCTTTCTGCGCAAATCGTGTCGCTTTCCGTCGGCAAAAAGAAAAATCCTCTTGCGGAACACTCCGCAGGAGGATCTGCTATGATAAGGAATGAGGAAAAACACCGATCAATGGGCAAACCGGTCGGCAAACGCAGTGGCAAGACCGTCGCACCGCTCATTATACGGATGTCCTTGATGTCCGCGAACCCATACAAAGGTCACCTCATGATAGGACAGCAATGCATCGATCCGCTCCCACAATTCTACGTTCAAAACGGCAGACTTGTCTGCCTTTTTCCAACCGTTCCGCTTCCAAGAAGCCAACCATCCCTTGTTGATGGCATCGGTCAGATACTTGGAATCCGAAGTCAGCGTAACCTGACAGGGTTCCCGCAAGGCCTCCAACCCGGCAATGGCTGCCATCAGCTCCATGCGATTGTTGGTGGTCATGGGCTCGCCGCCACTCAATTCCTTTTCACGGCCTCCGTAGACCAAAATGGCACCCCAACCGCCTCGGCCGGGATTTCCCCGACAGGCACCGTCGGTGTAAAGCTCTACATGCTTCATCGTCTCTCCCCTTGTTTCTTCTTGACGTTTCTTTCATCATATCACAAAATTGCAAATCTTGCAAGTAAATTTTTCCTCTTCCCTTGATTTTTTTCTGACTTTGATGTATAATGATAGAATCAGAATATTTTACATTTATTATAGAAGGTGAATACCGTGAGCAAATTACCAAATCTGCCCTCCTCGGTTTCCGAGGAGCTTCTTGAGACCTGTATCGAATCCCAACAATTGTATGACGGTGCCGTGATCCGTGTGTATAAAGACACGGTGCGTCTGCCAAACGGCAAAACGGGCGTACGGGAATACAATCGGCACAACGGTGCCGTTTGCGTTCTGCCCCTGACACGGGACGGCCATGTCCTGTGCGTGCGGCAATACCGCTATGCCTGCGGCTGTGAGCTGTTGGAGATTCCCGCCGGCAAGCTGGATTCTCCGGACGAGCCCCACGAAGAAGCCGCCCGCAGAGAGCTGCGGGAGGAGACCGGTGCCGTAAATGCCAAATTGACCTATTTGGGCAAATATCTGGGCTCCCCTGCGATTCTCAACGAGGTGATTTATATGTATCTGGCCGAGGATTTTTCCATGGCGGAAACCAGCTTGGACGAGGATGAATTTCTCCGAACGGAATCCATCCCCCTATCCGAGCTTTCTGCAATGGTTCTTCGGGGAGAGATCCCGGACGGAAAGACCCAAGCGGCGGTCATGCGGGTACAGGCCATGCTGGCCGAAAGGAGCAAAGCATGATCCCCGTTTTTGTGATTCTGATTATTTTATTGCTTTTGGCTGCACTGTACGTCTTTTTGACCATGCCCCGTATCAAGGATCATGCCGACATGGATCTTCTCTGTACCGATTATGCCCACAGAGGTCTTTGGGATGCGCAAGTGCCGGAAAACTCTATGACCGCCTTTTATTTGGCCGTTCAACAGGGTTACGGCATTGAGCTGGACGTGCGCCTGACCCGTGACGGAGAGGCCGTGATCTTCCACGACGAAAATTGCAAGCGGATGTGCGGTGTGGATAACCGTATCCGCAATATGACCTTAGATGAGGTCAAGCAGCTGACACTGTTGAACACGGAAGAACGGATTCCCACCTTAAGTGAGGTGTTGGAGATGGTGGACGGAAAGGTTCCGCTGTTGATCGAGCTCAAGGGAGGCGGCGTTGCTGTTCCGCTTTGTCGCCGCACTTCCGCTATTTTGGACAGCTATCACGGTGCGTTCAGCATCGAATCTTTTAACCCCAAGCTGTTACGGTGGTTTAAGCAGTACCGTCCCCGCTATGCAAGGGGGCAGCTTTTGACCCGTGTGGATCCCGGAAAAACGCCCGGTGCTCCCGATAATGCCCTAATCTGCTTTGCCCTTTCCCACATGTTACTCAACGTGCTTTCTCGTCCCGATTTCATTGCCGTGGACGGAAAATGTATGCGTGAGCCCTCTCTCCGCCTCCTTGGACTGCTGTTTCAACCCAAGATCTTCGTTTGGACCGTTCGGACCCCCAAGCAAGACAGGGCCTGCCACAGCAGAAAATATCTGACGATTTTTGAACATATCCGTCCCGAACGATGAAAGGAGTTCCATGGCATCCTGTTTTTCTTCCGCTTCCGTCCTCCTGCCCGACTTTGATCGGACCGACGCCCTTCGTTGGGCAGTCATTGCCTGCGATCAATTTACCAGTGAGCCTGCTTATTGGCAAGAGGCCGAAACCTTGGTGGGAAGTGCTCCCTCCACGCTTCGGTTGATCCTGCCGGAGGTCTATCTGTCCGAAACCGAGCAACGGCTCCCCGCCATTGGCAAAACCATGCGGCAATATGAAGCGGAGCTTTTGCAAGAGCACCCTCATTCCATGCTGTACGTGGAGCGGACACAATCGGACGGCACGCTTCGCTGCGGATTGATCTTAGCGGTGGATTTGGAACAATACGATTACCGCAAGGGGGCTTCCTCGCTCATCCGTTCCACGGAGGCAACGGTAGCCGAGCGGATTCCACCCCGTGTAGCCGTGCGAAGAAATGCCTCCTTGGAGCTTCCTCATGTGATGCTTCTCATCGATGATCCTGACCGCACGGTCATCGAACCGCTTTCTCTACAAGACGGTCAGCTCGCTTACGATACCGACCTGATGTTGGGCGGCGGACATATCACAGGTGTATTTCTTTCCACCGAACGAAAGGAACAGATCAGCTGCGCATTGGAAGTCTTGGCTTCTCCCGAGGCCATGAAACAGCGCTACGGCAACGAAAATCTTGCCCCTCTCCTGTTTGCAGTGGGTGACGGAAATCACTCTCTGGCCTCTGCCCAGGCCTTGTATGAAGAGATTAAGGGGCAATTGGGCGAAGCGGCAAAGGAACATCCCGCCCGCTACGCATTGGTGGAGGTGGTCAACCTGCATGACCCCGCCCTGCAATTTGAGCCCATCTACCGAGTCTTGTTCCATGTGGATCCCACAGATGCCGTGCGTAGCTTGACTCGTTTTGCCCAAGCGCAAAACGGCAAGGGGACGCCTCAATCTCTGCGGTGGATCACAAAGGAAATGGACGGTGAGATCGTCGTAGAGCATCCCCTCCGTCAGCTCTGTGTGGGAACATTGCAGGAATGGTTGGACACCTATTTGGCCGAACACCCGGAGGCCTCTGTGGATTATATTCACGGAGAGGAATCGGTTTGCAAGCTGGCAAACCACAAAAACGCCATCGGCTTTTTATTCGAAGGAATGGGCAAAGACAGCCTGTTTCCTACCGTTATGTTTGACGGTGCCCTCCCCCGTAAGACCTTTTCCATGGGGCATGCGGAGGATAAACGATATTATATGGAGTGCAGACGGATTCGTTGAGTGCTGCACGGAAAGGATGGATCATGGCCGATTCTTGGGAACAACTGAAAGAGGCTTGTCATACCTGCACCGCTTGTGAGTTGCATCAAACACGCACCAATTGTGTCTTCGGCACGGGCAGTGAGGAGGCAGAGTTGCTGTTTGTGGGCGAAGCCCCCGGCGAACAGGAGGACAAAACGGGAATCCCCTTTGTAGGACGGGCGGGACAGCTTTTGGACCGTTTTCTGTATGCGGTGGACATTCCCAGAGAAACGGTCTATATTGCCAACATTCTCAAATGCCGTCCGCCGAAGAACCGTGATCCTCTTCCTGCGGAAGAGGATGCCTGTATGGACTATTTGCGGCGTCAGGTCAAGCTGATCCGACCGAAACTCATCGTCTGTCTCGGACGGATCTCTGCCATGCGGCTGATCAAGCCCGATTTTCGCATTACCAAGGAGCACGGTCAATGGTTTGAGCGAGGCAATTTTCTCATCACCGCCGTTTATCATCCCGCCGCTCTGCTGAGAGATCCCCGTAAGAAAGAAGAGATGATGGAGGATATGAAAGCCATCAAAGCGAAGCTGGACGAGCTGAACAGCCGCTCTTAAGGGAGTCTTGCACCTTTTTCTTGAATTTTGTTGTATTTTCACGCAAAAAAAGAGATTATTTTGCAAAAAACGCTTGACAAACCAAGGCATGGGTGATAAACTTATACCATCGACATTTGATATGACGAAAGTAGGAATACGGAAATGAACCAGGTATTTGCAGCAAAATACGCATACCTTTATTATTACTTTACCGACAAGAAATAATAAAGGTGCTTTTTGCTGCGGTTCTTCGGTTTATTTGTTACATAAAACCATGGAAAGCCTCCGGTCAAAAACACCGCGGGGCTTCGTTTTTTTCCGTGGCGGTGCTCCGTGCCGTCCCCTCACGGAAACCATTTTGAAAGCACGAAAGGAACACACATCATGATCGCAGTACTCAAACAAGGAACCAACCAAACACAAATCGACAACCTCTCCACTTGGCTCAAATCCCAAGGCCTTGACGTACATATCTCCGAAGGAAAGACCCACACCGTGATCGGTCTGGTGGGCGACACCTCCAAGATCGACGAGGATCTTCTGGCAAACCTTGAGATCGTGGATACCGTCAAGCGTATCAGCGAGCCCTTCAAAAGCGCCAACCGCAAATTCCATCCCGATGACAGTATCATCACCGTAGGCAATACAACGGTGGGCGGTTTGGATTTTGCCATTATGGCAGGCCCTTGCTCGGTAGAGAGTGAGGATCAGGTCATGGAGATTGCCCGTGCCGTCAAAGCGGCAGGTGCTACCATGCTCCGCGGAGGTGCCTTTAAGCCCAGAACCTCACCCTATGATTTTCAAGGTCTGAAAGCAGACGGTATCGAGCTTTTGCTCCAAGCAAAAAAGGAAACCGGCCTTCCCGTGGTCACCGAGATCATGAACGCAAACCATCTGCCCCTCTTTGAAGAGGTGGATGTCATCCAGGTGGGGGCACGCAATATGCAAAACTTTGAGTTGCTCAAGGAGTTGGGCCGTACCCAAAAGCCCATTCTGCTCAAGCGAGGCCTTGCCAACACCCTCAAGGAGCTCCTCATGTCTGCCGAGTACATCATGGCAGGAGGCAATGAAAACGTCATTCTCTGCGAGCGAGGCATCCGAACCTTTGAAACCTACACCAGAAATACCTTAGATCTGTCAGCCATTCCCCTGCTCCACGAGCTGTCTCACCTTCCCGTCATCGTTGACCCCTCTCACGCAACGGGCGTAGCCAAGCTGGTCAAGCCCATGGCGATTGCCGCTGCAGCGGCAGGAGCAGACGGTCTGATGATCGAGGTGCACAACGATCCTGCACACGCTCTGTGTGACGGTCCTCAATCTCTGACCCCCGATGCCTTTGCCGATGTGACCGCATCGGTTCGCAAGGTACTGGCCGCAATGGAGGAGGTTCGCTGATATGACGGTAGGAATTTGCGGTTTGGGTCTCATCGGAGGCTCTATGGCCAAGGCCTACAAGGAGGCAGGACATACCGTCCTCGGCTTTGATGCCGATGAAGCGACCCTTGGTTTTACCCGTTTGGCAGGAATCACCGACGGGGATCTGACCGAGGATTCCGTCGCCGCCTGTGACCTGCTGTTCATCGCCCTATATCCGCAAGGTGCGATCCGCTATCTGAAGGAGATCGCCCCCTACGTGGATTCTCATACGTTGGTCATGGATCTGTGCGGAACCAAAAAGGAGATCTGCGAAGTAGGCTTTTCCCTGGCCGCACAGCACGGATTTCGTTTTGTAGGCGGCCACCCTATGGCTGGAACCCAATATTCGGGTATCAAGTACGCCAAATCCACGCTGTTTAAGGGTGCCCCTATGGTATTGGTACCTCCGGTTTTTGACGACATTGCTCTGTTGGACGGGATCAAGCAAGTTCTTGCCCCCGCTCGCTTTGGAAAATTTTCTGTGACCACCGCAGAGGAGCACGACCGTATGATCGCCTTTACCTCGCAGTTGGCACACGTGGTTTCCAACGCCTACGTCAAAAGTCCCACCGCTCAACATCACAAGGGCTTTTCTGCGGGAAGCTATAAGGATATGACCCGTGTGGCATGGCTGAACGAAACCATGTGGACCGAGCTGTTTTTGGAAAACAAGGAGCCTCTCCTTTTTGAGATCGACAGTATCATCGCATCTCTCACCGAATACCGAGAGGCCATTGCCCAAAACGATGCCGATCGTTTGCGCTCTGCTTTGCGAGAAGGACGGTTGGCAAAAGAAAAGGTGGACGGCTGACCGTCTGCCCATTCCGTTATAAAAAAGGAAGAAAAACACTATGAAGACCGTAACCGTAAACGCCTCCTCTGCCTATGATATCGTCATTGAACGAGGCCTTTTGAGCCGTGCGGGAGAGCTGTGCGCCAAAGCCGTGGGATTGTGTAAGCTGTGCGTGGTCACAGACGACACGGTAGAGGCACTGTATTTTGAGACCGTTGCCGCCTCTTTGCGGCAGGCGGGCTTTGATTGTTTGAAATTCGTCATTCCCCACGGGGAGGCTTCCAAAAATACCGCATCTCTGGTCGCTCTGTTGGAATATTTGGCCGAAAACCGCATGACTCGCTCGGATTGCATCGTAGCACTGGGCGGCGGTGTAGTGGGAGATCTGGCAGGCTTTGCCGCTGCTGTCTATCTGCGGGGCATTCGCTTCATCCAAATGCCAACCACGCTATTGGCCGCTGTGGATTCCTCCGTGGGCGGAAAGACTGCCGTGGATTTGGTGGCAGGAAAAAATCTGGCCGGTGCGTTCCATCAGCCCTCCTTGGTGCTGTGTGATTACGGGACGCTGGATACCCTTTCTCCCGAAATCTTTGCCGACGGATGTGCCGAGGTCATCAAGTACGGCGTGATCAACGACCGTCCTCTCTTCGATCGGCTGAAACAAGGCATCCGCAACCACGCAGAGGAGGTCATTGCCGCCTGCGTGGAGCATAAGAGAGACATCGTAGAAGCAGATGAGTTTGACCGAGGACAGCGTCAGCTTCTCAATCTCGGACATACGGTCGGACACGCCATTGAGCTTTGCTCCCAGATGGAAATCTCCCACGGAAGCGCCGTTTCCATGGGCATGGTCATTGCCATCCGCATGGCGGTTGCCTTAGGGATTTGCCCCAAGGACGAGCCGAAAGAGCTGATCGCCCTTCTGGAGGCACAAGGCCTTCCCACCCGTTGTCCCTTTGGAGCACAGGAGCTGGCACACGCCGCCACTGCAGACAAAAAGCGAAGCGGCAATACCGTCTCTCTGGTGCTTCCCTATGCCATCGGAGACAGCCGGTTGTACCGTGTATCGGTGGACGATCTGCCCACGCTCATCGGGAAAGGACTGTAAACCATGCTTGTGCAGATTCATCCCACCTCCCTGTCCGGTTCCGTCAAAGCCATTGCATCCAAATCAGCGGCACATCGTTTGCTGATCTGTGCTGCTTTTGCCGATGCACCCACCGAAATTTTGTGTGAAGAATTGAACCGTGATATCGAAGCCACGGTGTCCTGCTTGTGCGCTTTGGGAGCAAACATCAAGCGAGAGGGTTCTGTCTTTTTTGTAACTCCCGTGCAGAACATTCCCAAAGAAGCCGTCCTCCCCTGCGGTGAAAGTGGCTCTACCATGCGATTTCTCGTACCCGTAGCCGCCGCTCTCGGTGTGAACGCCTCTTTTCAAATGGAGGGCAGATTGCCTCTGCGCCCCCTTTCTCCTCTGCGGGAGGAATTGGAAGCGCATGGCATCCGCTTTTCCGAGGCGGGAAGCAATCCCCTCCGAATGGAGGGAACGCTGGCGGGACACGCTTTCTCCATTGCAGGCAACGTATCCTCTCAATTTATCAGCGGTCTTTTGTTTGCCCTGTCGCTCCGTTCCGAGCCCTCGGAACTGACGGTGATAGGGAGGGTGGAATCCGCTCCTTATTTGGATCTGACAGCCGATGCCCTGGCTGCCTTTTCCGCCGCTCCCCACCTCGAAGATAACCGCTACACCGTACAAAACGGAGGTCGGCTGATCTCGCCCTCCCACATTGCCGTGGAGGGTGACTGGTCGAATGCCGCCTTCCCCATGGCGGCAGGAGCAATCGGCGACCGCCCGGTGACGGTTTTTGGCCTAAAAGCCGATTCCCACCAAGGAGACCGTGCCATCGTCGATCTGCTTCGTCAATTCGGTGCATCGGTCACCGAAGAAAACGGAGCCTATACCGTCTCCCCTGCTCCCTTGCATGGAATCACCATAGACGCCTCCCAGATTCCCGACATGGTTCCCATTTTGTCGGTGATCGCATCGGTGGCACAAGGAGTGACTGCGATTTCGGGAGCATCACGGCTTCGTATCAAAGAAAGTGACCGTTTGGTGGCCATCTGCCAAACCATGGGGGCTTTGGGAGCTGACGTGACCGAAACCGAGGACGGCCTTGTGATTCACGGCAAGCCCGGTTTGAAGGGTGGCTGTGTCTCTTCCTTCAACGACCACCGCATTGCCATGAGTGCCGCCATTGCGGCTTCCGTATGTGAGAAGCCGGTGGTACTGGAGGGTGCAGAGGCTACGGCAAAATCCTACCCCGGCTTTTTCCGTGATCTGACCGCTTTGGGTGCACGGATCACGGAACCTTCGTGATCCTGAAAATTTTGATTAAATATTTTTGCCATTTGATGATATACTGAAAGTAAGGAAAGGATCTCTCCATCGGAGAGAGAAACGTTACTGCCATGTCCACAAGCTACGGAACCAACCTCCGCATCACCGTTTACGGGGGCTCACACGATCCTGAGATCGGAATTGTTGCCGACGGTCTTCCCAAAGGCTTTTCCTTTGACCGAGACGAGTTGGGTGCGTTTATGAAACGCCGTGCTCCCGGTCAAAATTCCTTTTCCACCCCCCGTAAGGAAGCCGATCTGCCTCTGTTTCTCACCGGTGTGGCCGAGGACGGATGTACCTTGACGGGAGAGCGTCTCCACGCCGTAATCCGCAATACCGCTCAGCGTTCCTCGGATTATCAAAATCTGACCTTTGTTCCCCGTCCCTCCCATGCGGATTTTGCCGCTCGTATGAAATACGGTGAGTCCGTTGACCTCCGCGGTGGCGGCCATTTTTCGGGACGGCTCACCGCCCCTCTCTGTATCGTAGGAGGAATCGCCCTGCAAATTCTGAAGCAAAAGGGCATTTCCGTGGGTGCGCACCTGTATCGGATCGGGTCGGTATGCGACGATGGATTTGATGAGGTTGCCGTGGGAGAGACCGAATATTCTCTGCTGTCCCGTCGGTGTTCCTTTCCGGTTTTGAATGAGCAGGCAGGAGAGGCCATGAAAGCCGCCATTGAGGAAGCAAGAGCGGATGGAGATTCCGTCGGCGGTATCATTGAGTGTGCGGTTACGGGACTCCCGGCAGGATTGGGAGAACACATGTTTGCAGGGGTGGAAAACCGCATTGCAGGCATTGCGTTCGGTGTTCCCGCCGTCAAGGGCATTGAATTTGGAAACGGCTTTGCCTGCGCCGCACTGCGGGGCTCCGAAAACAACGATCCTTTCGTCACCGATGGCACTCGAATTACGACAAAAACCAACCGCGCAGGCGGTATCTTGGGTGGCATGACCACGGGAATGCCTTTGATCTTCCGTGTAGCCATGAAACCGACCCCCTCTATTTTCAAAGAGCAGGACAGCGTGGATATGGTGTCCATGCAACCCGTTAAACTGACCATTCAAGGGCGACATGACCCCTGTGTGGTCCTGCGAGCCGTTCCCGTCATAGAGGCCGTGGCAGCGATTGCCGTGTTGGATCTGCTGGAGGATGCGCCCTTATAATTTTGAAAGGAGCTTGCATGAAGCTCACAGCCAAACACACCGTCAGAGCAGGATATTTGGGATACATCACCCAAGCGGTGACCATCAATTTTGCCCCCCTGCTCTTCGTAACCTTTGAAAAAGAATTCGATATCTCCTTGGGGCTCATCAGTTTGCTCATTGCCGTCAGCTTCCTGACACAGCTGACTGCCGACGGGCTGGAGGCCAAATTTGCCAAGTATCTCAACGTGCGAGCTACCGTCGTGTTTGCCCACCTTTGCGCAGCGGCAGGCATGATCGGATACGCCGTGCTGCCATCCCTCCTTCCCTCTCCCTTTTGGGGGCTTCTCATCTCCACGGTCATTGCCGCCACCGGCGGTGGGATTATCGAGGTGCTCATCAGCCCCATCGTGGAAGCCTGCCCTACCGGCCATAAAAGTGCCGTTATGAGCATGCTCCATTCCTTTTACAGTTGGGGCTTGGCGGCTGTTGTGTTGCTCTCCACCCTCTTCTTTTGGAGTGTTGGCGTGGAGCATTGGCGGATTCTGGCCTGCCTTTGGGCACTCATTCCTCTGTGCGGTGCCATTCTCTTTTGCTTTGTCCCCCTGTACGAGCCGAAAGAAGCACCCAAAGCCCCCCGTGAGGAAGGTCAAAGACCACGCTCCGGTCTCACCTCTCCCCTCTTTTTGATGTTTTTGCTCATGATGTTTTGCTCCGGTGCGGCCGAAATGGCCATGTGCCAATGGGCCTCTGTCTTTGCCGAAGAGGGCCTTCGGGTCTCCAAAACCATGGGCGATCTTCTTGGACCCTGTGCGTTTGCCATTCTCATGGGCTCTGCCCGTGTAGCCTATGCCAAGTGGGGATACCGTGCCAACCTCTCCCGTATCATCGCCCTTTCCTCTGCCCTGTCCGTTCTGGCCTATCTGCTGGCGGCACTGTCCGGTCATCCCATCCTCTCTCTGGTTGGTTGCGGTCTTTGCGGTCTGTCGGTCGGCATTATGTGGCCTGGCACCTATAGCCTGTCCGCACGGCTTTTGACCAACGGAAGCGTCCGCATGTTTGCTCTGTTGGCCATGGCGTGTGACCTTGGCTGTATGGTTGGCCCTACCGTGACTGGTTGGATTGCTGACCGAACGGGAGGTAGCTTTACCGAGCACTTTATCGTTGCCGCACTCTTTCCCCTTGCGCTCTTTGTCCTCTGCCTTTTTGCCATCCCCGGTGAGGGCTTGCGAAACAAACGAGCACTCCCCCCCAACACTTGAAACCATCCTCCCTTGGGAGGATTACATAAAGGAAGTACAATATGGAACTCAACGAATACCGTCAACAAATTGATGCCATCGACCGTGAGCTGGTGGATCTTTTCGTTCGCAGAATGAACGTAGCCGCCGGCGTTGCCGACTACAAGCGACAGCACAATCTCCCCGTTTTGGATGCTTCCCGAGAGCGTGCTCTTTTGAGTAAGATCTCGGAGTTGGCAGGAGAAGAATTTGAAGATTATGCCTGCACGCTTTACAGCACGCTGTTGGATCTTTCCCGCTCTTATCAGCATAAGCGTTTGGAGGAGACCTCCCGTTTTTACAAAGAAATCAACGATGCATTGAAGCAAACACCCCAACTGTTCCCCGAGCGTGCCATGGTGGCCTGCCAGGGTGTAGAGGGTGCCTATTCGCAGATTGCCGCAGAGCGGCTCTTCCCCCACCCCAACATCATGTTCCTGTCCAGTTGGGAAAAGGTCTTTTCTGCGATCGAATCGGGCATGTGCCGCTACGGAGTCATTCCGTTGGAAAACAGCACCGCAGGCTCGGTCAAGAAGGTGTATGACCTGATGATCAGCCGTAACTTCCGCATCGTCCGTACCGTACGGATCAAGATCGACCACAATCTGTTAGCCAAAAAGGGTACGGCGCTCTCCGATATCAAGGAAGTGGTTTCCCACGAGCAGGCCATCAGCCAGTGCGCCTCTTTTTTGGCATCCTTGGGTTCTGGCGTAAAAATCACCCGTGTGGAGAATACCGCCAAGGCGGCGCAGATGGTTGCAGAATCCCCCCGACGGGACATTGCTTCCCTTTCCTCCCGTTCCTGTGCCACCCAGTACGGACTGGACGTGGTGGCGTCAGCGGTGCAGGACAATGGAAACAACCACACTCGTTTTATCTGTATCACCAATCACACCGAGATCTATCCGGGAGCAGACCGTACCAGCCTGATGTTGGTCACCCCCCACAAGCCAGGTGCTCTGTACCGTATCTTGTCTCGGTTCAATGCCCTGGGAATCAATCTGCTGAAGCTGGAATCCCGTCCCCGTCCCGATACGGACTTTGAATTTATGTTCTACTTTGATCTGGAGGTTCCCGTCTATTCGCCAAAGCTGGCACAGCTGTTGGCCGAGCTTGAGCAGGAATGTGAGGACTTTCGCTATCTGGGCTCCTACTCGGAGGTGATCTGATGAACAAACCAGAAGCACAAATGAAATGCGGCCTGCTGGGAGAAAAACTGGGGCACAGCTTCTCCCCTATGATCCACGGGATGTTGGCCGACTATTCTTACGAACTGTTTGAGGTCGATCCCCAAGGGGTGGAAGCCTTTGTACGTTCCGGTCGCTTGGATGCCTACAACGTCACCATTCCTTATAAAAAAACGGTGATGCCGTTTTTGGATGAGATCGCCCCCGAAGCCGTGGCCATCGGTGCC
>JAFTRT010000030.1 GCA_017462145.1 Clostridia bacterium | reverse complement strand
GGCGGAGAGACAGGCTCGATGAAACCACGGCAACCTGCCTCTGCTACAGGGTAAGGTGCTAATTCCGGAAGATGAGACCATAAAAATCTCCGGAAGTGTTCCGGAGATTTTTTGATTCTAAAATTTGTATCCGACCGAAGATACCGTTTGCTCGGTTACCCTCACATTCAACGGGGAAGTGACCTGTACCTATCCGGATTATGGAACAGAGGGGTGGCAGAATTTTGTTGCCAAGCCAGACGGCACCCTTGTATTTCCCAATGGACGGGAGTACGATTGCCTGTATTGGGAAGGTGTTTCTTTTGTTGAACCCGACTTTTCGCAAGGCTTTTGTGTTCGGGGAGAAGATTCAGCAGCCTTTTTGGAACAGGTACTGGCGGAGATCGGCTTGACGCAACGGGAAGCAAACGAATTTATCGTATATTGGCTTCCAATTTTACAACAACATGAATACAACGTGATTTCTTTTCAGAGTGAAGCCTATACCAATGCTGCACAATTGGAGATCACGCCTACACCCGACAGCTTGCTGCGGGTTTATATGGCATTTTACGCTTCCGATCAACCGGTGACCATTGAAGCACAACACTTTGACGGCTTTGTGCGCAATGGATTTACCGTGGTGGAATGGGGCGGAGGAATGCTCCCAATGATACAAAGGTAAGGAAAATCAAACATGAAAAAAGTATTGTTTACATCGGAGTCCGTAACCGAAGGACATCCCGATAAAATCTGCGACAAAATTTCGGATGCTATTTTGGATGAGCTGTTGCGTCAAGATCCCATGTCCCGTGTGGCTTGTGAGACGTTTTGCACCACCGGCCTTGTAACGGTCATGGGTGAGATCACCACCAATGCTTACGTGGATATTCAAAGCATTGTACGTGAGACGGTCCGTGAAATTGGTTATACCCGTGCAAAGTATGGCTTTGACTGCGATAGCTGTGCGGTGATCAGCTCCATTCATGAGCAGTCTCCCGACATCGCTATGGGCGTTGATAAGTCCTTGGAAGCCAAGGAAGGCGCAATGAATGACGGCTTGGATACGGGAGCAGGCGACCAAGGCTTGATGTTCGGCTATGCTTGCAACGAGACCCGTGAGCTGATGCCTTTGCCCATTTCCTTGGCTCATAAGCTGGCCATTCGTCTGACGGAAGTTCGGAAAAACGGAACGCTGGATTATCTGCGTCCCGACGGAAAAACACAGGTGACCGTAGAATATCATGACGATCAGCCCGTTCGTGTGGATACGGTGGTCATTTCCTCTCAGCATAGCGCAGAGGTGTCTTTGGAGCAGATCCGAAAGGATGTGATCGAGCAGGTAATTCGCCCCGTCGTTCCTGCTGATCTGATGGATGAAGAGACCAAGATCTACGTCAATCCCACCGGACGCTTTGTGGTGGGCGGCCCTGCCGGTGATACGGGCTTAACGGGTCGGAAAATCATTGTAGATACCTACGGCGGATATTCCCGTCACGGAGGCGGTGCTTTCTCGGGTAAGGATCCCACCAAGGTGGATCGTTCCGCTTCTTACGCCGCACGGTACATTGCCAAGAACGTGGTGGCGGCAGGATTGGCTGACCGTTGTGAGGTGCAGGTAGCCTATGCCATCGGCGTTGCCAAGCCTGTTTCGGTCATGGTGGATACCTTTGGTACCGGTACGGTGGATGAGGGTGTCATCGCAGAGGCAGTGAACGAGCTGTTCGATCTGCGTCCCGCTGCCATCATCCGTCGCTTTGACCTGCGCCGTCCTATCTATTGCCAGACGGCGGCATACGGCCACATGGGCAGAGAAGACATTGATCTGCCTTGGGAAAAGACCGACATGGCAGAGCCCCTTCGTCGGGCCCTCGGTCTGTAAAAACAGTTGGATCTGCCTCCCCTTTTTTGAGGGGAGGCTGATTTGTCATTTTATGTCCGCAGAAAGGAGGAAAGCGAATGTTGGATCGGATGAACGAAAGCGAATGCTCCGGCTTGGACAAGCTGGAGGGGTGCATTGAGGGTGTGATTTATTCCAATGAAGAAAACGGATACAGTATTTGCGATCTATCGCTTTCCGAGGACGGAGAGATTGTGACCATTGTGGGAACAATGCCCATGCTTCACGAAGGGGATCATTTGTGCGTGTACGGTAAGTGGACCCACAATCCCAAATACGGCAGACAGTTTGCCGTTCAGCAATACGAACGGGTGATGCCCGCCGACCGAGCCTCTATTTTACGGTATCTGGCTTCCCGTGCGATCAAGGGAATCGGACCGAAAACGGCAGAGCGAATTGTGGAGGAGTTTGGGGAGGACAGCTTTGATGTGATCGAAAACCATCCGGAATGGTTGGCGAACATCAAGGGCATCTCCATGAAAACAGCGTTGGCCGCTTCCGAAAGCTTCCGTAACCAAGCGGGGATCCGCTCCGCCATGCTCTTTTTCCGAGAGTATTTCGGCGCCGCCATTACCATGCGAATCTACCAAAAATGGGGAAGCAGCTCAGTGGATCGGGCCAAGGCCAATCCATATTGCCTTTGCAATGAGATCGAGGGAATCGGCTTTGAGCGAGCTGATCTGTTGGCCGAGCGCATCGGCTTTGATCGAATGGGGATAGAGCGGATCATGAGCGGCGTGCAGTACGTGTTATCCCAAAACGGAATTCAAAACGGGCATGTTTGTCTCCCGAAGGATAAATTGAGAGATAGCGCCGCTCTTCTGTTGAGTGTAGAACCCGAGCAGGTGGAACAGGCCATTTCCGAGCTCTTGCGGCAAAGGAATTTGAATGTGACCAATGCGGACGGACAGCCCATGATCTATTTGGCCGAGCACTACCGTGCCGAGACCTATATTGCCGAAAAACTGGTTTTGCTCAACCGAATGTGTGCCGCAATTGATCTTCGAGATATTGACCGCTTCATTGAGGGGGAAGAACGAAAGAGCGGAATGCAATACGCCGCCTTGCAGAAACAGGCCATTTCCGATGCCCTTCGTTACGGTGTGATGCTGTTGACGGGAGGCCCGGGAACAGGAAAGACCACCGTTGTCCGTGCATTGCTCCATATTTTTGACAGCATGGGCTATGAGATCGCACTGGCTGCTCCCACCGGACGTGCAGCCAAACGGTTGTCCGAGACCACCTCGACCGAAGCCAAGACCATCCACCGCTTGTTGGAAATGGTCTATGACGGCAATGGGCGAATGGTGTTCAATCGCAATGAAATGGATCTGCTGGAAGAACAGATTATTATTGTGGATGAGGCCTCGATGATCGACAATGGGCTTATGTGTGCGCTGTTAAAGGCGATTAAGCCGGGGGCAAGATTGATCATGATCGGTGATTCCGATCAGCTTCCCTCCGTGGGGGCGGGAAACGTGTTGCGTGATTTGTTGGATTCGGGGCGATTGGCTACCGTATGCCTTACCGAGATCTTCCGCCAAGCCAGAGAAAGCTTGATTGTCACCAACGCTCACGCCATCAATCGGGGCGAAATGCCCGAGTTGTCGGTGAAAAACAACGATTTCTTCTTTCTCCCCCGCAACACGGATCGGGAGATTGCCGCTACGGTAGCGGATCTGTGCCAAGTTCGTCTGCCGAGAACCTACGGCGAGCTTGCCGTAAACGGGACCCAGGTGGTAGCCGCATCCCGTAAGGGAGAGGCGGGAACCGAGCATTTGAATTTGCTTTTGCAACAGCGGTTGAATCCGCCTCAAGTGCAGAAAAGAGAATATGAATTCCGTGACCGGCGGTTTCGCGAAGGGGATCGTGTGATGCAGACACGAAACAACTATGATCTTGCTTGGGTACGATCGGATGGTACGGAGGGAAACGGTATTTTTAACGGTGATATCGGTGTGATCCAACGCATTTCCCCTTCAGAGGGGTGCATGGAGATCTGCTTTGACGATCGGACGGTCTTGTATGAGCTGACCGCTTTGGAGGATTTGGAGCATGCCTATGCCATTACCGTGCATAAAAGCCAAGGTAGTGAGTATCCCATTGTGGTTATTCCCGTTGGCTCTGCGGCACAGATGTTACTGACTCGCAATTTGCTTTATACGGCGGTCACCAGGGCGCAAAGCATGGTGATTCTGGTTGGTCGGAAGGAGATCGTGGAAACCATGGTCCAGAATGACCGTCAGTCTATGCGATATACCGGTTTGGCAGAACGTCTGCGGGAGAAACGGGTATGAACAAGTGGTTAACTCGTTTGTTGGTGGTGCGAAAATGTGCTTCCTGCCGAGAGATTTTAACGTGGGAAGAGCATGAAGAAGCACTTTGCACCCAATGTAAGGAAAAATGGAATGTTTCTAATGTGGAGACCTGTCACCAATTCTTTCATTCTGCTGTGGAATGTCAATGTATGCCAAAGCTGTTGGCCGAAAGTGGAGCCGAACGGGCGGGAAAACTCTTTTTCTATCATCCCACGCGAAGTCATCAGCCTTCTCATCGCCTGTTGTATTTTTTGAAGCATCAGCGAAATCGACGTGTGCTGAATCAGGTAGCAGAGGAGCTTTGGGCGGTTTTACAATTGGAATGTGACCAAGCAGGGGTGAACCCAAGGGATGATGGCCTGTTGTTGGTTAGTATTCCAAGAGGTTGGACAGCAAAAAGCTTGTACGGCTTTGATCAAAGCGAATGGATCTGCCGTTCCTTGTCCGATGTCAGCGGTATTCCGTATGCCAATGTGATTCGAAGACGGTGGGGCGGCAATACCCAAAAGAAGCTCAACCGTAAGGAACGCATGAAAAACGTTAAAAGATCGTTATATTTGTCTCCCAAAGCCTTGGAAACGGCCAAGCTCAATCTTTCGGCTCATACCGTTATTCTTTTTGACGATCTGGTGACAACGGGAGCCACCATGGGAGCGGCTGTGTCTCTGCTGCACCGTGCAGGTGTCAGACAGGTTCTGTGCTTATCCTTGGCCTCGGAGCCTTGATCTTTTTGGACAAGCGACCAAAAGCGACAAAATACACTCTTGCAATTTGACGCAAAAGAGTGTATAATATAGAAAAGAAGGGCTTTTTTGCCCAAGACCCTGCAAAAAGGGGGGACTTATGTTTCAATTCAAATCCAAACAGCTGTTGTCCAGAGATATCGGAATGGATTTGGGCACGGCAAGCGTTTTGGTCTACGTAGAGGGAAAGGGAATCGTTCTCAATGAGCCGTCGGTGGTGGCGGTGGACAACGACACCGATCATATCGTGAAGATCGGTAAGGATGCTCAGGCCATGCTGGGGCGAAATCCCAACAATATCGAGGTCATTCGCCCTCTGAAAAACGGTGTGATCAGCCGCTATGACGTAACGCAGAAAATGATCCAATATTTCATCCGCCGTGCTTGCGGTAACGCCTTGTTTCAGCCTCGGGTGGTCATTTGTGTCCCCACGGGAATTTCCGAGGTGGAAGAGCGAGCCGTGATGGATGCAGGGGCACAGGCAGGTGCGAAGCGAACCTATCTGGTCGAAGAGCCCGTTGCCGCCGCTGTGGGAGCAGGGGTGGATATCTTCAGCCCTGTGGGACGAATGGTGGTGGATATCGGCGGAGGAACCACTGATATTGCCGTTATTTCCTTGGGCGGTGTAGTGGTCTCCGAGTCGATTAAGGTGGCAGGTGACCAATTTGACGAGGCGATTATGCGCTACGTCAGACGGAAGCATAACATTGCCATCGGAGAGCGAACGGCGGAGCAGATCAAGCAAAAGATCGGAGCTGTTTATGAGCACCGTGAAGCCAAGACCATGGAGGTCAAAGGGCGATGTCTGGTGCAAGGCTTGCCCAAGGAGGTTTTGATTTCCTCCAAGGAAATGCTGGAAGCGATGATGGAGCCGATTTCCTCCATATTGGATTCTATTTGCGGTGTGATCGAGCGTACCCCCCCCGAGTTGGTGGGAGATATTTTGCGAGACGGCATCATTATGACAGGAGGCGGAAGCCTTTTGTACGGCTTTGACCGCCTGATTGAGGACGTAACGGGGATTAAGACTCACGTCGTCCGCAACCCCATTTCCTGTGTAGCAGAGGGAACGGGTCGTATTCTGCCCTGGCTTGGACGAATGCCCGAGGGCATGGTGGATCTTTCCCGTGTCAAGCGGAGCAAGATCAGAGAAAACGGATAACAAATAACAGGGCTGTTTCGGATATGCCGCCGCAGCCCTGTTTGAGATGGAATGAAAAGGAGAATCGTATGCAATTGACGTATCAAGGATTGGGAACGTGGTTTGAGGCCATTTCGGCCATTCCCCGTGCTTCCTATCATGAAGAAAAAATCGCAGATTTTTTGGTTGCCTTTGCCAAGGAAAGAGACCTGTTCGTTTTGCGTGACGAGGCCAACAACGTATTCATCCGTCTGCCTGCTACCGCAGGCTTGGAGGAGAAAGAGCCTCTTCTGTTACAGGGACATACCGACATGGTGTGTGAAAAGCGTCCGTGCAGTCAGCATGATTTTTCGGCCGATCCCTTGGAGCTTTACGAGGAGAACGGTTGGCTGTATGCTCGGGATACCACCTTGGGAGCGGATAACGGTGCGGCAGTGGCAATCATGCTGTATTTGCTGGACGGAGCAGACGGACATCTGACCTCTCATCCCACCATTGAGTGTCTGTTTACGGCTTCGGAGGAGGTCGGTCTGGATGGTGCGAAGGCCTTTGATTACCGCAACGTAACAGCAACCCGTATGCTCAACATGGACAGTGCAGATGAGAGTCTGATCATTGCGGGCTGCGCAGGCGGTCTGCGAACCGATCTGACGTTGACGGGGGACCTTGAGCCTGCCGTAGGAAAAGCCTATCGTGTATGCGTGGGCGGCTTGGCAGGCGGGCATTCGGGTGAGGATATTGACCGAGGACGTGCCAATGCCAATTTGCTGTTGGGAAGAGCCTTGTCCCGTTTGTCTGCAACCATGGAGCTCCGTTTGTCATCCTTGGAGGGAGGAAGCAAGGATAATGCCATCCCCAGAGATGCTTCCGCCATTGTTCTGACGGACGGAGATCCTGCTCCTATCTTGGAAGCCTTGCATCTGGAACTGGCAGGTGAGTTGGTGAAAGAGGATCGGGGCTGTACACTGACGGCCGAGGAGGTGGAGACGCCTTCTTATATGATGAGCCATGAGCTGACCCAAAAGGCAATTGGCGTTTTAACCTTTGTGCCAAACGGAATTTTCGAGCGATGTGAGGGTTTGCGGGAGATGGTTGAGTTTTCCCGTAATTTGGGTGTGATCCGTACCGAAAACGAAGGTCGTTCTTTGTGCTTTGTGTTTGCCTCCCGTTCTGCAAAGAATTCTCAACTGGATTGGTCTGCCGCTCAATTGGACGGTTTGGCTGTCGTGTTGGGAGGAACTACCTGTCACCATAACCGCTATCCCGGTTGGATCTTTGCGGAGACCTCCGCTCTTCGTACCGCTTATCGTCATTCCTATGAGACCTTGTTCGGAAGCTGTCCGAATGTCACGGTGATCCACGCAGGTTTGGAGTGCGGAATCATTCGGGAAAAGCTGCCACATTTGGATATCATCTCCTGCGGACCGGTGGTGGAAAATCTTCACTCTCCCGACGAGCGTATGAATTTGGCATCCTTTGATCGGTTTTTTAAGACCGTGTTGCATTTGATCCATCAGCTGTAAGGATAAAAACGAGGCAGACAGCGCAAAATTGCGCTGTCTGCCTCGCTTTTTTTATTGGGTGCGGCGTCTCTTGGACGGAAAACGAAGGTGCCCTGCAAGGATGGCTCCCAAGGTGGAGCAGAGAAGCAGAGCCAAACGTAAAAGCCAGGATCGCCCGGAGGTCAGTCCCGATTGCCCCGGGGAAAGGAACAGAGCTGCAAGAATGGTCAGCAGACATTGCCCAAGACCGGTCAGAAGTCCAATGGGAAGAGGGGCACTTCCGTACCGCTTGGCGGCGCCAAAGCCGCTGATGAAAGAGGAGAGATAAACGCCGATTCCGGCAACGAGCCAAAGGGATCCCAAAGGATCCGGGATCCGAAACAGTACCATTGCTCCGATCCACAAAAAAAGAGCACTGCTTCCCAAAAACAGGAGAAGACCGAACAAAACCGAACTCGGCAGAGACTTGGGGGCACGTTCTGCCCGGCGGTGGACTTTTTTGCTTCTGTTTCGTTCCTTCATGGTTACCTCCGACAAAGCTGTGCTTGCTACACTGTATGCGACAAGGGGGGAAAGTATGTGCGGAAAATCTTTCCTATTCATACAAAATTAACAATTGAAATCCCTTGCTGTTCTTGTAAAAATGATCGATTTGTGATAAAATAAATGTAAAATTGGGGGAGGATGGGAATTTGAAAACCATGTTCTCACCCCCATGTAAATGCACAAAACGGAGGCACATTTATGGTACAAATCGACGAAAAAGTGTATGGCTCCTCCATGGAAAGGCTGACCTCGCTGTTTGATGCGGGTACCTTTGTGGAGCTTGGCGCATACACCAAGCGTCCCTCGTCTCAAACTGAGCTGGAAAGCGTGGTTTGCGGATATGGCGCCGTAAACGGAAAGCTGGTGTTTGCGTTCGTACAAGACAGCGGACGGACCAAGGGCGCTTTTGGCGAGAGACATGCGAAGAAAATTGCAAATCTGTATGCACTGGCTGTGAAAAACGGTGCGCCTGTGGTGGGCGTGTTTGACAGCGCAGGTGCTGTTGTTTACGATGGTGCAAAGGCATTGGCTGCTTACGGATCGGTTATGAAATGCGTATCGGATGCCTCCGGCATCGTTCCCCAAATCGCTGTGATCGACGGCGTATGCGGCGGTTCTTCTGCCGTTGTCGCTTCCATGTTTGATTTTACGGTAACGGTGAAGGGAAGTTCTGCACTTTACGTCAATGCTCCCTTTGTTGTCGGTGAGGAAGCCGGAACGGCTGAGTTTACCGCCAACAGCGGTCTGTCTGCCTACGCTGCCGAGGATGCGGCACAGGCGTATACCTATGTCAGAGAGCTTCTCACTCTGCTCCCTGCCAACAATGCAGACGGTGCCTATATGGAAACGGGAGACAGCATGGATCGGATGCTGGCTTGGAATCCCGAACAGTACACCGCAGAGGAGTTGACTTGTGCTCTGTCGGATAACGGAAAGTTTACTCCCGTATTTTCCGCCTATACCGAAAATGCTCGTATGGGCTTTGCTTCCATGGGTGGTATGACGGTTGGTATGAT
>JAFTRT010000029.1 GCA_017462145.1 Clostridia bacterium | reverse complement strand
GAGAGCCGCCTTGGCCTCCGCAAAGCGGTGGGGCGTTTGCCGCATGGCTCGGTTGAGTCCGCTTGTCTTGTCCTGCATGCCCTGGATGGTTTCCACAAAGCCCCGTCTTTCCTCCTCATCACGGGGAAAATCCGAAATAGAATAAAGAATATTGGCAGCATCGGCACAGCCGTATGGGTTACACCCAAGCTCCCGATCTCCCTTTTCATTTTGCCAAAGCCAACGGGCATATTGACCGGGATGACCCATATCATGCCGCTTTACGCAGCCTCGAATTTCCTCAATAAGACGGTCAATGCAAACAGATTTCATTTCATTCTCCTTTTGTAAGCATCTTTTCGGTGTCCACGATGGCACGAAGTGCCTCGGCCTCACGCCCAAGGGTGGTAAGCTCTCCGTCTGGCATAAATTCCAGCAGCAATCCTTGGGATCCGTCAAAGCAGGAAAGATAGCGTCTCCACGTCTCGGCGGCATCCATCAAGGGAAGCTTCTGCCTTCCCTCCCAGTTGAACACGTGGATCGTCTTGGTATAGGGTGCAAGGATTTGAGCGGAGGCAAGATTTTTTGCCTCGGTTCGGAATTGATTGGGCTGCCAATACATTCTGAAGTGGGAAGCGTTCACCTCCTGCATCAGCCACAGCGCATCCTTCGTTTGCTCGGTGAGGGTTTTGATATGACATTCCATGCAAAGGGTCACCCCATGCTCCTTGGCAATGTCGGCGGCCTTTCGGCAGACCGAAAGCAGATCCTTTTTTTCATCCGCAGTCATGTCAGCTCCGCTCTTGGTTCCGCACCAAAGGCGCAGGATGTTCGTCCCCAACATCTTGGCGGCGGCAATATAGTCAGTGAGTTCGTCAAGAGGGGTCTCGCCAAGACGAAAATATGTGCCGTAAGAGCAACACCTTATGCCGTATTCCTTTTGCAGTGCCGCAATTTGAGCAAGGCGTTCTGCGTTGCGGCAGGGTGCATGGATGTCACTGCCCCATTCGATGCAGGAGAGTCCCGCCGCCCTCGCCGCTTCTATGATTTCTTTCGGCTCGTGCGTTCGGAAAGAAACCGACACCAAACCCAATTTGTATTTACTGCATTCCATGATCCATCTCCTGCTTTTTTCTTGCCAACAGCTTTTCAAACCACAGTTCGGGCTGTGGCAGTTCGGATATCGTTTCGAGATAGGATGCCGCCCCTCTTGTGAGCGTTCGTGTCTCACGCTTGGCGGCGCACCTATCAGGCTTGCGGTCAACAAATGCCGAACCGTGCGTGCCGATTTCTTCTGCGGAACAGATCATGGCAGAAAGAACCGATCGTTGCGTCAGAACCATGTCGTAAAGCTTGAACAGCTCCGCCATCTGGGATGGATCTTCGATGGTGACCGTTTCAAAAAACTCGTCACACCTTTTGCTGACCTTTTCAAACAAATCCCTCATGCCTTCTGTGCTTCTGTCAAAGTCGGCGACACGGCTCATTTGAGCTTGCAGCTCGTTTCTGATCTCCGAAATCGTTGCGTGACCGTATTGGAGGGTAGGCAAGGTATAGGTGGGAGCAGAACGAGCATCATCTTTCTTTCGTGCAATGTGTTCCGCTGCCCTGAGACTTCCCACCTGGGTGGAGTTGAGAGCACTGCCGCCGGGGCGATAGACGCCGAAGGTTCCTGCCGCTTCCCCTGCCACATACAAGCCGTTCACGTCACTCTGCCAGTTTTCATCCACTGCCACACCGCCGTTACAATGTTGGGCGCAGACGGCAATCTCCAAATATTCGCTGCAAAGGTCGATCCCGTGATCCGCATAAAGCTCAATGGCACCTATATTCATTTTGGCAAGACGCTCAATTGGCGTGCCGAACAAGACCCCCGAGCGGTCAAGATAGTCGTAGGCTTCCTTGGGCAGAACGCCAAATCCCTTTTCCAAACCCCTTGGATTTTTCGCAAAATCAAGAAATACCCGATTTCCTTTTTTGATCTCCTCGGCAACGAGTAGGTCAATCCGGGACGAGCCATCGATTTTTCTGGTATCAAAGGGCCATTGATAGCCTTTGAGAAATATCAGTCCAAGGGAGTCAACGCCCAAAGCGTCATAGAGAAATTCTTTTTCATGACCGTCAGAATCAATCGAAACGTACCTTGGCAGAACCTGTTGATACGTGCCGGACAGATTCCAACGGAATTGGGTACTGGCCATGCCGTACTGCCATTCTTCCATATTGGAAAGGGTTGCCCCCGCCTCGATGGCAAGCCCCGTCCCTCCGTGCTGACTTTCGGGATAGACCGTATTTTGGTAGATACACGCAGGTCCGCCCGTGCAAAGAATCACATTTTGACAGGCAATCACGGAAACGTCTCCCGTCACCGTATGAACACAGGCAATCCCCGTCACGTGACCGTCCTCGGTCAGGATACGGATTACCCTTTGAAAGTCAAGAATCTCAATGCCCTTGGAACGCACCGATTTCTCCAGTGCCTCGGTCATATATTTGGAGGTCAGAGGGCCGCAAGAGGTGGCTCTTGTTCTCGGATCGTGGTCGGTTTTATATCCCGCATATTCGCCGTATTCGTTGGTGGGAAAAGGAACACCAAGCTCCACCAAGCGCATGAAGCACCGTGTGGAATAGGCCGCCTCGCAAAGGGCGTGCTCCCCCATGACGCCTCCTCCCGAATAGAGGGTGTCCGCCATCTCCCGCACGCTGTCTCCCTCCGAACCGCACAGGGAGAGCTTGTAATAGGTTTGCTTGTCACTGCCCGTGTTACGCGAAGTTCCCATCAAACGCCCTTCGGTAACGATGGCAATATCACGAACACCGAGATCGTAGAGCTTATCTGCTGCGTTGTAGCCCGCACAGCCCGTTCCGATGATGAAGGTGTGATATCTGTTTTTCATAGCTTTTGAATGTGCATGCCTCCGTCAAGAATGAAGGACTGTCCCGTGGTATATCCGAACGTACCGTCGCAAAGAGCAACGACCGCTTTGGCAATATCCTCAGGCTGTCCCCACCGGCCAAGGGGGACCAACCCGTCTGCGATCAAGCGATCGTATTTCTCCTTCACCGCCTCGGTCATGCCGGTGGCGATGATGCCGGGGCAGATCTCGTTGACCGTGATTCCCTCCCCCGCAAGCCTGTCGGCAAAGAGCTTGGTGATCATGCTCACCCCCGCCTTGGAAATGCAATACTCCCCTCGGCTCGTAGAGCTTGTGTATGCCGAACAGGAGGAAATATTGACGATGGAGCCGCCCTTCCCCTGTCGGATCATCTCATTTGCCACAGCTTGGGTTAAAAAGAGGGTTCCCTTGGTGTTAATACCCATCACAAAGTCATAGCTTTCCTCCGTCATCTCCAAAATATCACGGCGCACCTTGGGAGCGACCCCCGCTACATTAACAAGAACTGAGATTGCTCCCCGTTCTGTCGATGCCCTCACAAGAGTCTGTCTGGACTCTGCACGGGATAGGTCACCTTGAATATAGGTAAAATCATATCCGTGGAAATCTGTCATTGCCGCCGCATCGATCACATCCATTCCGACGACCGAATATCCGGCTCGGCAGAGCTGCAATGCGCTCTCTTTCCCGATTCCTCCGAGAACACCCGTAACGATTGCAATTTTCATTGTTTTCTGCTCCTTCATCATGTTTCTACTGTAATCGTGATGCACTCCGCATCCTCTGCGGAGAATGTGATCCGTGTAACACCGTCGCACTTCCAATCGGATTGCAGATTCGCATCCTCAAAAGGCATAAATTCGGTATGGATCGATCCGCAATCCGCACGCAAGCGGTAACGCTCGCCAAGAATCGCAGTATTGCCATCCACACGAACGGGAAGCACGCTCATCAGCACCTCGGTAACCTTTCTCGAACTTTGATCCGCAAAGAAAAAACGATCGGTACAATCCATCCTGTTCTCATCCAACGTAACCGTTCTGATCAAACGGTCCACCCCTGCCTCGGGCGGATATGCCCCTGCAAAGGAGATCTCGATTGTCTCCTCGGTGGCCTCAAAGCGGTCGGCGCCAAACTCTTTTCCATAGGGTTGGCCTTGTCCGTTGACCAGGGGGAGGTTATGATTGCAGGACTGGGTCCATGGGATCATGGTGTAACGAGTGTCATTCTGAAAGGTAAAACGGGTATAGGTACTGATGCCTACGTCCACTAACACAGGAGTTGCTCTGTCATACAAAGAAATGCTTCCCACGTCATTGTGATTGTGGCTTTCCTGATTGAAGCCGCCCTTGGCAGACAGAATCATATCGCCCTTTCTCAACACAGCAAGCTCCATATCGGGCAGACACTCCAAAGCACCGTGAAGCGGGTAGGTAACAGAATGATCTTGCATTTTCCTCAAAAACTGAGAGTGGTAAACCAAGCGGCGCAGGGTTCGATGCGTATAGGATAAAGGATCAGCGGTGGAGGTGCGTTCTTGATAGACCGCTGCGCTGAAATTCATCAGATTCTCCTGCCCCGTTTCTTCGGCAAAGCCAAAAAGCATCGGCATCATGTCTGCGCACCCCTTTGCGTGCGCATCCGCTACGTTGACGAAATAATCGGCTGCCACGTGCACTTTTTTGAGATACGCCGCAATCCGCCCAAGCTTTTGGTCGTCGAACAGATTCAAAGCACCGTCGGTCGCCTGCTTGAGCTGATATAGGAACTCAAACAAAGATGCACCCGCACGGCTCCAATAACCGGGGCCCTCGTCACAGCCGCCGTCGGCAGGCAATGCATCGTAATAAAATTGTATCTCCGTGAACATTTTGGTCAATGCCCGATGAAGTCTTCGTTCATTTTTCTCGGTCAGCAAAAAGACGGTCAGCAGGTTGGACAGGATCCACGGATTCCAGTTGTTCGGTCGTTTATGAGAATAGCCTATCCAGCCCCAACCACGGTGCAACAGGTAAGGTGCTTGAATCCTTCGCTCCAGCTCATATTCGACGCGGTCGAGAATTTCGGGGCAAAAATCTGCCAGCGGCTTGCCAATTAGGGTGATGATCATGGCAAGATGCTCCGCCGTCTCGGCAGCAAAGAGATCGATATAAGGCTCATCCGGTCTGTGGATATTGCCAAGCTCATGGTGCTTATCAGGCCAATGGGCGGAAAGCCCCCAAAAGGTCTCCTCACAGGTCGTAAACAAACCGTTGACGATTTGGGGTAGAAAGCGTCCTTTATTTTCCTTGAGTTCCGCCAAAGCAAACAAAACCAAATGATTGCGGCGGTCAAAGTGGATGGTCTCCATGATCTTACGGTTGCCGCTTTTTTTGAATTCCATAAAGTCCGTTGCCTTGATCACAGGCCAACCGTATTCCAGCTCCGCCTCGGCAATGGACACGCAGGTTTCGTTTTGAAATCCGTTCCAAAACGAACGATCGCTGATATCCGGAAAGAAATCCGACCGAAACACATAGTCAGAAAAGACCGCTTCTTTCAAAAACTGCTGAAACATACTAACACCTCTCCAAAATTTATTTGATTCGCTTGTAAATCTCTCTGTAATATTCTCCGAACACCGCACATACCGATACCTGCTTCGCTCTCATGAGCTCGGTGCATTTGGAGCAGGCAAGACAGCATTTTCTCGGGTCGAAGGAGCCTGCCAGATGATCCCTGTAAAACATGGGATACGCCAACCACATTCTGCCATAACCTACCAGATCGCACACACCGTCATGCAGTTGCCGTTCGGACTGCTCGAAGAGTTCCTCTCGATAATAGGACAGTCCGGAGCCCACCACGGTAAGGGTCGGGAACCGTTCTTTGATGTGCTGTTCGATCCGTTCAAAACGGGCAAGCCCTACCTGTGCCATCTCAGGTGCTTCATAACCGCCTTTTCGGTAGGGGCGGTTCACATGGGGATTATAATAGGGATTTCCCACAGTCACGTTCAGCATCTGCAAGCCCTCCTCGATCAGCATGCCGATCAGCCGATCCGGCTCGGTCAGATCCAGCTCGTTTTGCTCGGTCGTACCAAAGCCGTAGGGCTTTGGCACCATATCCGACACGCTCAGACGTGAGGTCAGCAGAATGTCGTCGGAACGTGCCTTTTTGACGGCCCGAACGCAATCAAGGTATAGTCGGGTTCGATTTTCAAAGCTTCCGCCGTATCGTCCTTCACGGGTAAAAGCGGACAAGAGCTCTTGGAAGAGATATCCGTGGCAGGACTTGACATCCACACCGTCAAAACCCGCTTGGGCAGCAAGACTTGCGCTTGCAGCATAACGTTCGGGAAGTGTGTCAAGATATTCGTCGGTCACGATGTTATCATTGGCCACAGGCCGTTTTTCTTCATAAATGGGGTGTCGGTAGGCGATCATCGGAACGATACTCTGTCTACCCGAATGGGTCAATTGCAAAATAAAAATCGGTGAGGTATCGCATTCTCTCTTTGCAATCTCTCTCATTTCTGATAAAAGCCTCTGAAAAGCAGGCAGATTCTCTTCCGTCAACATCATCTGTCCGGGATTGGTTCTTCCTTCGGGACAAACGGCGTTCGCCTCAAACCAGATCACACCCGCACCGCTTCTTGCGGCTTTTTTATATTTTTCGACGGTCAATTCGCTCGGACTGCCGTCTATATTGCAGTCACAGCCCTCCATTGGCTGTAATACCACACGGTTATCTATGTTCTTATTTCCGATTTGAATTGGATTTTCGATCATGTGACAACATACCTTTCCATATCATATGGTTTCATTATACCATCAAATAAAAGATATTGATATAATCAATTTTGCATTTTATATTGCTTTTCTTGCAAATATGTGATATCATGTAGCAAAAGGAAGGTGATGGTTATGGAATGCGACTTTCATACAGCCCAATTCAAATTTGAATATATGGAAAGCAAGATCGAGCATCCGATCTTGTGGGAAAGTCATTGCCACCCACAATATGAAATGATAGCGGTTGCAGACGGTGATATTACCGTTAGGATGGAAGGACAAACATATCGCTTACAGAAAAATCAGATCATTCTGATTCCACCGCTTTTTTATCATTCGGTCACAGCAAATAAAGAAGGAAGCTATCGAAGAATCACAGCACTGTTTGGACTTGACGCCATTCCGAGTGTCCTGCAAGATCGTTTTACCAAGAAAGGAAGAAATGCAACGATTGATGGCTTTCGCATAGAAAAGATCAAGGATATCTGTCAAAAGAAAGATGCGGCATTTTACGCCCCACTGATCCAAAGTCTGATGATCGAGATCTTTTACGACGTATTGCAGACGCCGCAAACTCCTACCAGCATAGAAGCCGACGATTTTTTGCAAAAAACATTGGGGTATATTGACAAACATTTGCACGAAAAAATCACACTGGATAACCTTGCCCGATATACCTCAAGATCAAAATCCTCCTTCTGCCATCTGTTTGAAGCAAAAATGAATCTCTCCCCCAAACAGTATATCCTGCAAAAAAAGTTGGCACTCGCCGAAAAGATGATGGACGAGGGGATTCCTCCAACAGTGGCGGCAATTCAAATCGGATACGAACATTACTGTAATTTTTACCGCATATACCGTAAAAATCTTGGAAAAAGTCCGACACAAAAAGCAAGGTCACTTTGACCTTGCTCTCCCCTACTGTGTTGGCCCTACTGCACAAAAGGAAACAGACAAGACCAAAACGCCCACGGAGGGGATGAATTCTCTTCCGTGGGCGTTGCCGTTTGGGACGACTTTGATGTTGCTTAAAATGATAAAGCTTGTATCTTAATAAGATAGGTATCAAAGAGCTTCATGTGGACAAGGCAGGAAAACTTTTCAGCCGTGAACCACTCGGATTTGACCAAAGTGCCGTCATGATCATCGTCAATCAGATAGAAATCGGCACGCACACCGTTTTCGGATTTTATGCCCTCAAAATCGATCTTTACCAGATCTCCCACCGTGGTATCGTCGTCATTGTAATAGGTAAGCATAAGGCCGTGACTGCTTCCGTCGGTAGCACCGCATGAGAAAATGTTTTCGGGATCGGATGTCAAAACGTGAGTGCCAAGCTTCTTCAGATCTCTAAAAAATGCGAAGGAATGGTATGGCTTTGTAGGTGCAAGGGTATCGGT
>JAFTRT010000028.1 GCA_017462145.1 Clostridia bacterium | reverse complement strand
GCCACGAACACGTCACGTCCGTCGCAGATGGCATCCACCTCGACCTCCTTACCCTGAATATAGTGGTCGACCAAAACGGGTTTATCCTCGTCGATCTCCACGGCGGTGTGCAGATAGTGACGAAGCTGGCTCTCATTGGCAACCAACTGCATGGCACGTCCGCCCAATACGAAGGAGGGGCGAACCAGCACGGGATAGCCGATGCGCTCTGCAACCTTGACACCGTCCTCAATCTTGGTGACGGCTTGGCCGGAGGGCTGAGGAATGCCAAGGCTTGTCAGGATCTTTTCAAAAGCGTCTCTGTTTTCCGCACGCTCGATGGCATCGCAGTCGGTGCCGATGATCTTGACCCCATGTGCGGCCAAAGGAGCGGCCAGGTTAATGGCAGTCTGTCCGCCCAAGGAAGCAATGACACCGTCGGGCTTTTCAAAGTCGATCACGTTCATCACGTCCTCCACGGTCAAGGGCTCAAAATAGAGCTTGTCGGCCGTGGTGTAGTCGGTGGATACGGTCTCGGGGTTGTTGTTGATAATGATGGCCTCGTAGCCGCAACGGCGAATGGTGTTGACGGCGTGAACCGTAGAGTAGTCAAATTCCACACCCTGTCCGATTCGAATGGGGCCTGCACCCAGCACCACGATCTTTTTGCGGTTGGTGAGGATGGAATCGTTTTTGCCAACGTAAGAGGAGTAGAAGTAGGGCGTATAAGCACCTACGTGAGCGGTATCCACCATGCGGAAGGCGGGGGTGATGCCGTGATCCTTACGCAGATTGTAAATGGTCAGCTCGTCGGTATTCCACAGCTTGGCAAGGTAGCGGTCGGCAAAGCCCATCTTCTTGGCTTCTGCCAAAAGCGCCTTGTCCATGGGAGATGCGGCAAGGGTGGCCTCCATATCGGTGATCTTCTTGAAGGATTCCAGGAAGAAGGGGGTGATCTTGGTGATGGCAGCCAGCTCTGCTACCGTGTGGCCTCTGCGAAGCAGCTCTGCTACGACAAAGATGGTGTCATCGTGGAATTCCTTCAGGTAGGCGATCATATCCTCATCGGGCATCTGATCGAATTTGGCCTGACGGATATGGCACACGCCGGTCTCCAGGGAGCGAACCGATTTCAGAATACATTCCTCCAGATTGGAGCCGATGCCCATACATTCACCCGTTGCCTTCATCTGTGTGCCCAGCTTATTGGGAACGGAGGTGAATTTATCGAAGGGGAAGCGGGGGAATTTGGCTACCACGTAGTCAAGATCCGGTTCAAAGGAAGCCATGGTGCCCGCTACGGGGATTTCGTCCAGCGTCATGCCGACGGCGATCTTAGCGGTCACACGGGCAATGGGGTATCCGCTGGCCTTGGAAGCCAAAGCGGAGGAACGGGATACACGGGGGTTGACCTCGATGAGATAGTACTCGGAGGTCTCGGGATGCAAAGCAAACTGCACGTTACAGCCACCCTCGATCTTCAACTCTCGGATCAATTTGATGGCGCTGTCGTTGAGCATCTTCAGATCGTGATCGTTCAAGGTCATGATGGGGGCAACCACCAAGCTGTCTCCGGTGTGGACACCGACAGGGTCGATGTTTTCCATGCCGCAGATGGTGATAGCATGGTCTGCGCTGTCACGCATGACCTCAAACTCAATCTCCTTAAAGCCCTTCACACTGCGCTCGACCAGTACCTGATGCACGGGAGAGGCTGCCAATGCGCCTACGGCCAGCTCACGGAATTCCTCCATGCTGTTGGCAAAGCCGCCGCCCGTTCCGCCCAAGGTAAAGGCAGGACGAAGCACCAGGGGGAAGCCGATCTTCTCGGCAGCGGCCAAGGCCTCGTCAAGGGTATTGGCAATTTCAGAGGGAATGACGGGCTCACCGATGGATTCGCACAGCTCCTTGAAGAGCTCACGGTCCTCTGCCCGTTCAATGCTGACGCTGGAGGTACCCAGCAGCTCTACGCCGGCCTCCTTCAAAATGCCCTTCTTTTCCAGCTGCATGGCCAGATTCAGACCGGTCTGTCCTCCGATGCCGGGAACGATGGCGTCGGGACGCTCGTAGCGGATGATCTTTGCCACATATTCCAGCGTCAAGGGCTCCATATATACCTTGTCGGCCACGGTGGTGTCGGTCATGATGGTGGCAGGATTGGAGTTGACGAGAATGACCTCGTAGCCCTCCTCCTTCAGTGCAAGGCACGCCTGTGTGCCTGCATAGTCAAATTCGGCTGCCTGTCCGATGATGATAGGGCCGGAGCCGATGATCATAATGCGTTTGATGTCTGTTCTTTTTGCCATGGTTTACTCCTTTATTTTCACGCAATGCGAATTGTTACGGTGGTCAATGGGTCAGCTTGCTTGCCAATGTGGGATCCCAATATGCGACCCGTCCCTCGGAGACGGTGGCCGCACAGTGTCCCAACAGGGTCATACCCGCAAAGGGGGTACTGCGACCCATGGTGAGAAATTCGTTGGGGTCTAACACGTAGGGGGTGTTCAGATCCCAAAGAGAATATGCCGTCTGGGCAATGCCAAAGCGGTCACAGGGGGCGGTGCTCATGGCACGAACCAGTCGCTCCAGAGAAACGTGTCCCTTGCGGACCAGCTCGGTGTAGAGTACGGGGAAGGCACATTCCAGTCCGACGATGCCGTTCAGGCTTTGCAGGCCTCGGCTCTTTTCCTCGGCAGAATGGGGAGCGTGGTCGGTGGCGATCATGTCAATGGTGCCGTCCGCAAAGCCCTCTAACAGAGCAAGGCGGTCTGCCTCCTCCCGCAGGGGGGGATTCATGCGGAAGCGTCCGTCATCCCGTACGTCACGGTCGGAGAGCAGCAGGTAATGGGGAGCGGTCTCGCAGGTCACGTTGACGCCGCTCTTTTTGGCATCCCGAATCAAAGCCAGGGTCTCCTTGGTGGAGATGTGGCAGATGTGCAGAGCCGCACCTGTCTTGTCCGATAGCTTGATGTCCCGTTCCACCTCGTGCCATTCGGCTTCGGGGGAATCCTTGGGGGCGCTTCCGTCCTCGCAGTGGGCGGCAATGATCTTGCCCAGTGCCTTGGCTCGCACCATCGCCTCCTCCATCAGAGCGGTGTTGTCCACTCCCCGTCCGTCGTCCGAAAAGCCGCAGACGTAGGGGGCAAGAGCTTCCATATCCGAAAGCTCTTTGCCGTTTTGTCCTCTGGTGATGGCACCGTAGGGAAGGACTTTCATGACGGCATCTGCCTTGATCCTGTCGAGTTGAAGACGCAGGTGTTCCTCGCAATCCGGAACGGGGGAGAGGTTGGGCATGGTACAAACCGCCCCGTATCCTCCTCTGGCCGCCGAGCGGCTTCCGGTGGCAATGGTCTCCTTATAAGAAAAACCCGGCTCTCGAAAATGCACATGCACATCAACGAAACCGGGCAACACAACGTATTCAGAAGAATCGACAAAAATATCACGGTCGGCATGTGCGGCGATGGAAGAATCACAAACGTCGGCAACCATGTCGGAAGCAGTGATGTTTACGGAATCAAGGGAGAAAAACGAAGGGCCGTTAAAATGCAATTTCATAGCGTTGTTCCTCCTTTGCAATCTATCCTTGATATTGTACCATATTCTGTCCCGTTTGTCAAGGCGGTCTTGGGAAAAAAGTGTGAAAAAAGCAGAAAAGAAAAGGGAAGTAAAGAAAAAGGAGACCGTGTGCTTTTTTTGACGAAAAAAGAGGGGGAAACGCAGGTTCGGTTTGGGTAAAATACCTTGACTTTTGACAAAAAAGCGTGTATAATCTATACTTGAGTAGGTATATCGGCAGATCCGATCTGCCAAAGAACATTTTCCGAAAGGCGGGAAACGGATGAAAAACGAAAAAGAAGAGAAAACTGCAAGAGAGCCCGGCAAGGGTGCCCGTCTGCTTTGGGAATTTATGCGCTACGTTTTGGTGGGCGGCGTGTCCGCTCTGGTGGATATCGGTGTGCTTTGGCTGGTAACCGAATGGGTGTTTGACGGCCGAAATACGGGGATCCCCTTGGCCGTTTCCGTGGCGGCAGGCTTTGTGTGCGGTCTGGCGGTGAATTGGCTTTTGTCCAATTGGATGGTCTTTACGGGCAAGGAGCAAAGGACGAGAGGGCGGAGCTTTTCCGCTTTTCTGATCTATGCGGCCGTAGGCCTTGTGGGCTTTGGCTTGACCGAGCTTTTGATGCATTTGGGAATGTTGGCGGTCAGCACGGAGGGACTTTGGTATCTGGTACTGAACGTATTTGTCAAGGGCGTGGTGCTGATTTGGAATTACGCGGGACGAAAGATTTTCGTCTATCGGGGAAAATAAAAAAGATGCAAGAAACGGCGGATCCTGCACGGGCAGGCAGCCGGAAAGAGGTAACAGATGGCAGACAAGCAACAGAGAACGGCGTTGATCATTGGTGCAGGTCCTGCGGGGCTCACAGCGGCCTATGAGCTGCTCAAGCAGACCGATATCAAGCCCATCGTATTAGAGGAAAGCGATCGGATCGGCGGTATCTCCCGTACCGAGGAGTATCACGGCAACCGTATGGATATCGGAGGTCACCGGTTCTTTTCCAAGAACGGGCGGGTTAACGGCCTTTGGCAGGAGCTGATGCCGCTGCAAGGAAAGCCCTCTTGGGATGATCGGATGCTGGGCAACGAAAAAGAGCTGGCCGAGGGCGGCCCTGACCCGGAGTGCGAGGATCGGGTCATGCTGTTGCGCCGACGGGTCTCCCGTATTTATTATCTCAAAAAATTCTTTGATTATCCCATTTCCATCAAGCCTGCCACCATTCGCAACATGGGGCTGGGAAGAACGCTGAAGGCAGGGTGCGGCTATTGTTGGGCGTGTGTGTTCAAGAAGCCGGAGGACTCTCTGCGAAACTTTTACATCAACCGCTTCGGCAAGCCGTTGTACGAGATGTTTTTCGAAGATTACACCGAAAAGCTTTGGGGACTCAATCCTTCCCAGATTTCGGCCGACTGGGGTGCTCAGCGGGTTAAGGGACTGTCCTTGCGTAAGGCGGTCTGGTCCATGCTGTCCAAGCCCTTCCGCAAGGACAGTAAAAAGGTGGAGACCTCGCTCATTGAGCAGTATTATTATCCCAAAAAGGGACCGGGTCAGCTTTGGGAGACCCTGGCAGACCGTGTGCGTGAGATGGGCGGAGAGATCGTCATGAATTGCTCGGTTCGGGATCTTGAGACCGACGGACGGCAGATCACGGGTGTGACCGCCGTACACGAGGGCAAGGACGAACATTTTTGCGCCGATGTTTATTTTTCCACCATGCCGGTCAAGGATCTGGTGAAGGGAATGGGAGACGTGCCCTCCGAGGAGGTGCGCAGGATTGCATCCCAGCTCCCCTACCGTGATTTTACCACGGTGGGTCTGTTGGTTAAAAAGCTGAATTTGGAAAACAAAACCGAGCACCGCACGGTGGGAAATATCGTGCCCGACTGTTGGATCTACATCCAGGAGAGAGACGTGCGGCTGGGACGCTTGCAGATCTTTAACAACTGGTCTCCTTATATGGTGAAAGATCCCGAGCATACGGTGTGGATCGGCTTGGAATACTTTTGCAGTGAGGGAGACGAAATGTGGGAGATGGCAGACTCGGAGTTTATCGATTTTGCCACCGGAGAGCTGGCCTCCATCGGGATCATTCACCGTGAGGACGTACTGGATAGCGTGCGCATCCGTGTGAAAAAGGCGTATCCCGCCTATTTCGGAAGCTATGCCGAGTTTGACACCGTGAAGGAATATCTGTCCGGTATTGAAAATCTGTGGTGCATCGGACGCAACGGCCAGCACCGCTATAACAATATGGACCACTCCATGCTGACTGCCATGGAGGCAGTGGATGCCGTGGCCGCCGGAAGCACGGATAAGAGCCGTGTTTGGGGCGTGAATACCGAGCAGGAATATCACGAGGAGACCGAAGCGAAAGGAGAAGCTGTCAATGGATGACCGTACCGGATCGGTGCTCCCAACCAAGGCGGCATCTCTCGCCGAGAAAGGAATGGGTTTGTGGAAGCAGGTTCGTCCGGGCGTGTCTGTCGTTGCAACGGTCGCCCTGCTGAGCGGAGCACTTTGGGTTTTGCTGTACTACATCACAGGCCCCTCTTTGGGGTATTTTCACTCGGATTGTTCCGACTCTCTTCTCTGGTCTTGGGCAATGGTAGAGACGGGAGAGATCCTGTCCGACCGTTTTGCCTATGCGGCCATTTTGCCCTTTGGTTCTCCTCTTTGGATGGTGCCCATTCTGAAGCTGTTCGGCTACACCATGAAAGCGCAAATTGCCAGCATGGCGGTGTTTGCCGTTCTGTTTGTGGCCTCGTCCTTGTTCTTGTTCCGCTCCCTGCGGTGGAGCTATCCCTTGAGCGCAGGAGGAACCTTTTTGCTCTCCATGCTTCTGTCGGGCTCGGTGAAGCTCCGTGAGATCATGTGGGAGCACGTGATCTATTACAGCCTGGGAATCCTTTTGCTCATGCTGTTTTTGGGAATTGCCATCCGATTGTATCATTGCCTCCGCCAAACGGCACAGGAGGGCGCCACCCGGAACCATACGGTACGGACGGTGATTTGGTCGGTTTGCTTGGCTCTCCTTTGTGTGGGCTGTGCCACCGACGGAATGCAGATGTTGGCGATTTCCGCTGTTCCCGTTGCTTTTGCTTTTGTGATGTTGGCACTGTGTGACGGAACGCATAAGCTGCTCTCACTTGAAAATGCCTATCGGGGTTCCATTGCCGTGTTTATGGGGATCGGCTCGGTCATCGGGCTGATGCTTCTCAAGGTGCTGACCCGAGACGGTGCCATTGCGGCAGGCTATGAAAACGCTTATTCCAAGTGGTCTCCTTTGACGGAATGGATGGACAATGCGCTGACCTTCCCCAAGCAATATCTGTCGTTGTTTGGCGTGGAGATCGACGAAGCGGCCTCGCTCTTTTCCATGGCTTCCATTTTGATGATGGTTCGTCTGATCGGTGCCGTTCTGATCTTGGTTTGTCCTATTGTGATGCTGATCTGCTACCGCCGTCTCAAGGAGGATTCCTCCCGACTGGTGCTTTGGTCCCATCTGTTGGTGTCCGCAGTGATCCTGCTGGGCTTTGTGTGCGGTAAGCTGTCGGCGGCCAACTGGCGCTTGGTTCCCATGCTGGGAAGCGGCATTTTGGCAACGCTGGTCTTTTTGAAGGAAATGATCTTTGTGCCGAAGGCTTCGGTGCAGGAGAGGGAAGCGACGCAAGAGGAGGAGCGAGAAGAAAAGCAGGAGAAAAAGAAGCCGGTTGGGCGCCGCCTGATCGCTCTGGTGGCCGCTGTTCCCGTGTGTTGCTCCTTGCTCCATGCAAAGACCATTTTGGATATGCCCTACGATTACGGGAAGGACAGTCCGGTCTATACGATCATTGACACCTTGGAGGAAAAGAATTATACGGTGGGGTATGCCACCTTCTGGCAATCCAATAAGATCACGCTCATGTCCGACGGACGGATCCGTGCGGTGACGGTGAACGTAACTGTGGATCACGGGGTGACGCCTCGTGCGTACCAGACCATGACCGATTGGTTTGAGGACGTGGAGGGGCAGGAGACCTATTTTTTGCTGTTGACCGTTTCGGAATACAATACCATGGCTCGCAGCGATTACTGGGATGAGATCCGCCAAGAGCGGAAGATTGTAGATGCCTTTGAATGTGAGGGCTATCGGATCTTGGTCTTCGACGGCAATTTATTTTTGAACTGATCATGCCGAAGGGCAGAAAGGAAAAAGGAAATCTATGAAATTTTGCTACAACTATCACCAAAATCAAAAAACGCTTCATGTAGGCTGTGAGCCCACTCGCTCCTATTACATTCCCTATGGAGATGAAGCATCGGCTCTCACCGACGACCGCACGAAAAGCGATCGGCTGATCTCTCTTTGCGGAACGTGGGATTTTCATTGGTATCCCTCGGTGGATGCGGCCCCCGATTTTCTGGCGGAAGGCTTTTCGGTCAAGGACTTTGATTCCATTGACGTGCCCCGCAGTTGGCAGACCTATTTGGACAGAGGGTATGACGTGCCGGTCTATTCCAACCATAATTTTCCCATTCCCGTGGATCCTCCCTTTGTGCCTGCGGAGAATCCCTGCGGCTTGTATGTCAGAGATCTGACCGTTACCGCAGAACAGCTGTCCCGTGCGCTGTATCTCAATTTTGAGGGCGTGGATTCCTGCTTCTATCTCTTTATCAATGACCGCTTTGCAGGCTACAGCCAGGTCAGCCACATGACCAGCGAATTTTATGTGAACGACTACCTGCACGAGGGCACCAATACCGTCAAGGTTTTGGTATTCAAGTGGTGTGACGGAACCTATCTGGAGGATCAGGACAAATACCGTATGTCGGGTATCTTCCGCGAGGTATTTCTCCTTGCCCGTGACCGCGGTCATGCGAAGGATATCGAGCTTCGCACGGCGTTGAGCGAAGATTACGGCAAGGGAACGCTGGCCATCTCTGTGAGTGCCGATGCTCCCGTGGCCTATTCCTATACCCTGACCGCTCCCGACGGAACCGTGGTGGCCAAGGGAGAGGCAGAGAGCGGTTCTGCTCTGACGGTCAAGGTTGCAAAGCCCTCTTTGTGGAGCGATGAAGTGCCTGCGCTTTACACGCTGGTGCTGCATTGCGGAACCGAATATATTCCGTTCTCCGTTGGTTTTAAGGATGTCACCATCCGGGGAACCGTCCTTCTGATCAATGGCAAAAAGGTCAAGGCAAGAGGTGTGAACCGTCATGACAGCCATCCGCTGTTGGGTTCTGCCACTCCCTTGGAGCACATGATCAACGATCTGATGGTGATGAAGGCACACAATATCAATATGGTGCGTACCAGCCATTATCCCAACGATCCCCGTTTTCTTGCACTGTGTGACCGCTACGGTCTGTACGTGTGCGACGAGACCGATCTGGAGACCCACGGAACGGCACAGGCCGGATACTGGGATCTGTTTAGTGATGACCCCGAATGGCAGGATGCTTACGTGGACCGCATTTGTCGGATGTACGAGCGTGACAAGAACCATGTGTCGGTGATCATGTGGTCTCTCGGCAATGAGTCGGGTGTGGGACGGAATCAAAGAGCCATGTATGACTATCTGAAGTCCCGTGATCCCCATGGTATCGTTCACTGCGAGGATGCTTCCCGCCGCTTCCACGATTGGGTGCTCAGAAGTGAACCCAGCCGCCGTTGGCCCTATCGGGATTATCATGCTTGTGCGGACATTCACAGCAGAATGTATCCTTCCGTCAAGGATTGTGAGAACAACTATCTGACGAATCCCGATTGCGATCAGCCTCTTTTCCTGTGCGAATACAGCCATGCCATGGGCAATGGCCCCGGAGATCTGAAGGCATATTGGGATTTGATCTACCGATACGACGGCTTCTTCGGCGGATGCGTTTGGGAATTTTTGGACCATTCGGTTCAGCTTCCCGGTGAATACGAGGGAAGACCCATGTACACCTATGGCGGTGACTTGGGCGATACCAGCGGCATTGATTCCGGCAACTTCTGCGTAGACGGTCTGGTCTATCCCGACCGCCGTCCTCACACGGGTCTGTTGGAATACAAGCAGATCATCAAGCCCTTTGACCTTCTGAATGTGGATGTGGCTGCCGGCCGCTTTACGGTTCTCAACCGCCGCTGCTTTACCTCTCTTTCGGATATGGATCTGATCTGGCGGTTTGAACAGAAGGGCAAGACCGTGCGTCAGGGCATGATCCCCGCTTTGGATATTGCTCCCGAGGAGAGCCGTGAGCTGACGGTGGATCTGTCGGGCATCGATACGTCCCTGGGTGGTTCGCTTTACGTGGCTCTGTGTCAGAACACCGACACGCCTTGGGCACAAAAGGGCTATGAGATCGGTTTTGTGCAGGAAACGCTGCCCGAGGTGCGTGTACGCAAGGCACTGGACGGTGCTTGCGCAGGCAAGGCGACCCCCACTTGGGAGGAACGGGACGGTGCACTTGTGGTAACGGCAGGCGACAAGGTTTATATCTTTGCCACCTATGGCACCAACCGAGGCTTGCTCTGCTCCATTCAAAAGGATGGCAACGAGCTGTTGGCTGCTCCCGTTCGTCCCTCTGCTTGGCGTGCGCCTACCGACAATGACCGACGCATTCGGGTCAAGTGGGCAGAGGCCGGCTATCAGCGCCCTGTGATGAATTGCCGCTCCGTCGGTGTGACCGAGGAGGGAGAGGGCAAGCTGACGGTGACGGCAGAGCTGACCATGTCCCGTCTCTCTTATCTGCCTTTCCTGCGCCTGACGGTGGCTTATACCGTTTTGGCCGAGGGTGGGTTGCTGGTCAAGACCGATGCCAAGTTTGGCTGTTACCGAATGAAGGATTGTGTCGATACGGCGGATATTCCGTTCCTGCCTAAATTCGGATACGTTCTGGAGTTGATGCCCGGCTATGAAGAGCTGACCTATTACGGCAGAGGCCCTGTGGAGAGCTATCAGGACAAGCGGCATGCATCCCGTCAGGGTGTGTTTGCCGACACCGTGACCGATCACTTTGAGCATTACGTTCGTCCTCAGGAGAATATGGCACATGCCGATACCCAGTGGATGACGATGGAAAGCCAAACGGGTGACCGCATTTCCGTGGTTTCTGCGGACCGTGCGTTCAGCTTTAACTGCTCTCACTTTACTCCCGAGACCCTGACGGCAACCAAGCACGACTATGAGCTGGTGGCTTCCGATCATACCGTGATCTGCGTGGATTATCGCCAGAGCGGTATCGGCTCCAATTCCTGCGGACCCTCTTTGGCAGAAGAGTTCCGTATGGCCGAGCCGGAATTTTCCTTCGCTTTCCGTCTCTTGACTGACGGCGAGACCGACCTCTTTGACGAAGCCGGTAAGTGCTGATTATAGGATGCGGTTTTTTGAGGGCCTTTCTTGAAAGAAAGGCCCTCAAACTCCCAAAGAACTTCACACAAAAAGATTTTTGCGCCCTACGTTTTATGTGGCAAAGGTCGCTACGCTCTTTCTAAAGGAGAAACCCGTCGGACACTGCACAAGCCCATCGAAGATGGGCTGTGCTAACCGATCGGGTTTCTTTTTTATTGGAAAGCAAAGCGAAAATTTGTTTCTTCCACTCTCTGTTCTTTCACCCTCTGCTTCTTTCACACTCTGTTGTGAATGTTCGCACTCCACCCAAGCCTTTCCCGGCAGGGAATAGTGGGACCACGATAGTGGTGG
>JAFTRT010000027.1 GCA_017462145.1 Clostridia bacterium | reverse complement strand
AGTTGAGCAAGAAGGCAAGGTTGCCGCGTACGGTCAGCTCCACCGAGGGCGGAAGATCCAAGAGCTTGTCTGCGCCTAAGGGTGCAGAGAGCCCCTCCAGCGTGAGGAATGCATCGACAGTATCCTCTCCAAAGGCCGCACCGAAATAATAGACCTTGCCACGTCCCACCTGTTTGACGGAAAGAGCACATTTGCCCCGATAATAGTTGGATTGATAGGAAGCAAGAGCGGTTCCGTCGGTTACTTGCAGTACGTCGTTGAACAGGGGAGCACAGACCTGCTTTTCTCCCATGGTAACGAATTGCGCCGCATCGGTGTAGGAGAGGAACGTGAAATCCTCCACCTCCACGCCGCAAAGATCGGCAACGGGGCCCGGCATGGGGCGCATGGGACAAATACCCGTTTCCTCCTTATAGCCCGTACGGCACCCGAAGATCACCGTTCCGCCCTGCTCGGCATACGCACGGAGAATTGCTGCTCGTTTCTCGGTGAGGATGGCAGGGTGGGGATAGACCAATAGCCGGTAGCGGGTCAGCATCTCCAAAGGCGTATGGTCATTCAGGTAGATCATGTCCAGGGGAATATGGCGGTGCTGACAGGCCTTGTTCCAAGCGTCATAGCTGATCTTGTCGATGTCGGCACGCCACTTGTCGCAATCGAGATCCCACTCGTTTTCATAATCTCGGAGGAGAGCCACGTCGGCACGGAAGGGCTTGCCGCAGACCTTTTGTATGGTCTGTACGTCACGCACCGTACGAGCCACCTCCTCCAGCCGTCGATTGTCACGGTTATCGTAGTTCAGGATACCGTGCCAGTAAATCTCGGTTCCGAACGAGCAGGTGCGCCAACGAAAATAGCTGATGAAATCAGCTCCGTGGGCAATGGCTTGCAGACTCCACAGACGGATCTGTCCCGGCTTTGGGGTTGGCTGTCCTCCCATTCGGTTGGTCCATCCGCCGGGACCGGATTGTTGCTCCATGATGCCGAAGACGGGAGAGATGCTTCGGATTCGCATGAATTTCCCGCTTTTGTCCCGATCTCGAAGGCCTTGCTGCGCTTCGGGAGAAGCGGTGCGGGCATAGGCAAAATTGGGATAATTGTCGTAGGTAATAAAATCCAGCACCTCGTCGGTCAGCCGATGATAATCCACAAAGTGGAAGATCCCGTTGGTCGTAATGGCCGCCGTACTGTGTTGGCGAATGATATCGGCTTGCAACTTGAAAAAGGAGATGACCGTGTCCGAGGTAAACTGTTTTTGCAGCAGCATCATGTGAGGGTTGGACTGAGCCCCGTAATTGGTTCCCCCGGGCAAGCGGATCTCCTCCCAAGCGGTGTAGGTCTGATTCCAAAATTCGGCTCCGATGGCACGGTTGAGCGCATCCAAGGTACCAAAGCGCTCCTGTAACCAAATACGGAACGCTTTGTGGTCGCTCTCTGCATAATACAACGAGCACTCGCAATTGATTTCGTTATCCAACTGCCACGCCACCACGTTGGAGTCCGTGCCGTAATGCTCGGCCAGCTTTTGGGTGATTCGTGCCACAAAGGAGCGGTAAACGGGGGAGTTGAGATTGCAATGGCGGCGCATGCCGTGCTGGATGAGATGACCGTCGTGGGTTGCGTTGAGAATCTCCGGATAGCGGTGGCTCATCCACGCAGGGGGCGTAGCCGAGGGCGTACAGAAGATCACCTTCATGCCCTCTTTTCGGACAAGCTCCATAAAGGAATCAAAAAAGTCAAAGGTAAAGACCCCCTCTTGGGGCTCAAAGCGATTCCACGCAAATTCGGCGATACGGATGGTTTCCAACCCCGCTTGCTTCATGCGGCGAAGATCGCTTTCCCACAGGGCGGGATCCCAGT